>NZ_JBVIRA010000020.1:186459-191265 GCF_055576575.1 Streptomyces sp. NPDC033270 | reverse complement strand
GGGGGGGGGGTGGGGCTGGTACAACGCGGGGGGGGCGGGGGGGGGGGGGGGGGGGGGGGGGGGGGGGGGGGGGGGGGGGGGGGGGCGGGGGTGCCATGCCCTAAGGGGGCGATGGCACCCCTAGGGCCGTACGACTAGGAGCCGTCGCCTTCCTCGTCCGCCCCGCCCTCAGCCCCTCAGATGCCCCGGCCCGAACGCGTCCGGCAGTAGTTCCGACAGGGGCCGGATGCCCGCCTGGGTGTCCACCAGCAGGTCCGGGCCGCCGTGTTCGTACAGCAGCTGGCGGCATCGGCCGCAGGGCACGAGCGGTTCGCCGGCGCCGTCGACGCAGGTGAAGGCCGTGAGTCGGCCGCCGCCACTGGCGAACAGGGTGGAGATCAGGCCGCATTCGGCGCACAGGCCCAGGCCGTAGGAGGCGTTCTCGACGTTGCAGCCGGTGACGGTGCGGCCGTCGTCGACGAGGGCGGCGGCGCCGACGGGGTAGTCGGAGTACGGGGCGTAGGCCCGGGACATCGCGTCCCGGGCCTGCGCGCGCAGTGACTCCCAGTCGGGAGCTTGGTTCACTTGCCCTGGCCTCTTCGGTAGATCTTGCCGATCGCCTTCGGTGGCCGCAGCCGCTGCGCGGCCAGCGAGAGCACCAGCAGCGTAGCGATGTACGGGGCGACACCGACGATCTCCAGCGGGACCGTGTCTGTGGTGGCGTACCACAGGCCGAGCAGCGCGGCCGCGACCAGGCTGAGCACGGCCTGGGTGCGCTGCCCGCCGCGCAGCTTCCACAGCGCCAGGCCGACCAGCAGCACGGCCAGCAGGAGCAGCAGGGCGTGGACGGTGGGGCCGCCGCCACGCAGCTGGAGCGCGTCCATGAAGCCGAACAGGCCGGCGCCCATGGCGACGCCGCCCGGCCGCCAGTTGCCGAAGATCATGGTGGCGAGGCCGATGTAGCCGCGGCCGCCGGTCTGGCCGTCCTGGTAGATGTGGACGTAGATCGCCAGGAACGCGCCGCCGAGGCCGGCCAGTGCGCCGGAGACGAGCACCGCCGCGTACTTGTAGCGGTAGACGTTGACGCCCAGGGACTCGGCCGCGATCGGGCCCTCGCCGCAGGAGCGCAGCCGCAGGCCGAACGCGGAGCGCCACAGGACGTAGAAGGTGAGCACGAACAGGCCGGCGGTCACCACGGTCAGCCAGGAGACGTTGGTGACCAGGGAGCCGGCGATGCCGGCGGTGTCGGAGACCAGGAACCAGTGGTGCTGCTCGATGGAGTGCAGCCAGTCGGACAGGCCGGGGACGGTGAACGTCGGCATGTCCGGCATCGGCGGCGACTGCTTGTCGTTGCCGCCGGCCGCCGCGGCCGCGCTGCCGTCCGCGCCGAACCACAGCTTGGCCAGGAACTGGGTCAGGCCGAGCGCCATGATGTTGATGGCGACGCCGGAGATGATGTGGTCGACGCCGAAGGTGACGGTGGCGACGGCGTGCAGCAGTCCGCCGAGCGCACCGCCGACGACGCCGGCCAGCGCCGCGGCCCAGGGGCCGTGCTGCCAGCCGACCGCGCCCGCGGAGAAGGCGCCGAGCATCATCATGCCTTCGAGGCCGATGTTGATGACGCCGGAGCGCTCGGCCCACAGGCCGCCGAGGCCGGCCAGGCCGATCGGGACGGCGGCGTTGAGCGCGGCGATGTACTGGCCCGATTCGGTCAGGTTGTTGGCGCCGGTGACGATCCGCAGCAGGGACAGCAGGATCAGGCTGCCCGAGATGATCAGCAGGACCTTGGGGTAGCTGAGCCTGGCCCGGGCGGTCTTGGGCTTGTGGTGATGGGGGCTCTGGTCGACCGGAGCCGTGAGGTTCGTACTCACGAGGCCACCTCCGCCTTCTCGGTCTTGCGGGCCTGGGCGGCGAGCTCCTCGCCGACCTGCCGCTGCTGGAGTCTGAGGCCGTAGCGGCGCACGAGTTCGTAGGCGATGACGACGCACAGCACGATGACGCCCTGCATCACGCCGACGATCTCCTGCTCGTAGTCCTCGAACTCGAGCTGGGTGCCGGTGCGTTCGAGGAAGCCCCACAGCAGTGCGCCGGCGGCCATCCCGATCGGGTGGTTGCGGCCCAGCAGCGCGATGGCGATGCCGGTGAAGCCGATGCCGATGGGGAAGTCGGTGCCGTAGTTGTACGAGACGCCGAGCAGCGTCGGCATGCCGATCAGGCCGGCCGCGGCGCCGGACAGCAGCATGGAGGTGACGATCATCCGCTTGACGTTGACGCCGCCCGCCTCGGCCGCGGACTCCGACTGGCCCACGGTGCGCAGGTCGAATCCGAAGCGGGTGCGGCCCAGCACGAACCAGTAGACGAAGCCGACGACGACGGCGACGACGAGGAAGCCGTCGAGCGGAGCGGGCTGGGTGGGGATGGTGAAGAAGTGGCTGGAGGCCGGGAGGTTCGGCGTGTGGAAGAGGTTGCCGTCCTTGATCGCGAGCCGGCCGTCCTGGAGGAAGTAGCCGATGACGGCGGCCGCGATGGCGTTCAGCATGATCGTGGTGATCACCTCGCTGACGCCGCGGGTGGTCTTCAGCAGGCCCGCGATACCGGCCCAGACCGAGCCGACCAGCATCGCGACGATGATGATCAGCGGGATCTGCAGGAAGCCGGGGAGGGTCAGCGCACCGCCGACCACCGCGGCGAAGAACGCCGCGATGCGGTACTGGCCGTCGACTCCGATGTTGAACAGGTTCATCCGGAAGCCGATGGCGACGGCCAGCGCGGACAGGTAGTACGGGACCGCCTTGTTGATGATCCAGACCTGGCTGTCGCTCTTGGAGCCGAAGTCGGCCATCACCGTGTAGGCGTGGATCGGGTCCTTGCCGGTGGCCAGGATGATCACCGAGGTGATGGCCAGCGCCGCGACGATCGCCAGGACGGGCGCGGCGATGCCCAGGATCAGCTTGTTCTTGTCGAGCTTCTTCACTCGGACTCTCCCTCCTGGGACGAGCGCGGCTCCGAGTCTGCGGCGGTGTCGCTGTCGGAATGGGTCAGATGGCCGCTGGCGGCGCCGGTCATGGCCGAGCCCAGCTCCTCCGGGGTGATGGTGGCGGGGTCGGCGTCGGCGACGAGCCGGCCGCGGTACATCACCCGCAGCCCGTCGGACAGGCCGATCAGCTCGTCCAGGTCGGCCGAGATCAGCAGTACGGCGAGGCCCTCGCGGCGGGCGGTGCGGATCTGGTCCCAGATCTGCGCCTGGGCACCGACGTCCACGCCCCGGGTGGGGTGCGCGGCGATCAGCAGCTTGGGGTGGTGGCTCATCTCGCGGCCGAAGATCAGCTTTTGCTGGTTGCCGCCGGAGAGCGAGGCCGCGGTGACCTCGATGCCGGGCGTGCGCACGTCGTACTCGCGGACGATCCGCGCGGTGTCCGCACGGGCGGCCTTCAGGTCCAGCCGCCGGCCCTTGGCGTTGGGCTTTTCGGTGACATGGCCCAGGATGCGGTTCTCCCACAGGGGGGCTTCCAGCAGCAGGCCGTGCCGGTGGCGGTCCTCGGGGATGTAGCCGATGCCGTCCTCGCGCCGGGTGCGGGTGGGCAGATGGCTGATGTCGATGCCGTCCAGCGTGATGGTGCCGCTGTCGGGGTCGCGCATGCCCATGATGGCCTCGACCAGTTCGGCCTGGCCGTTGCCCTCCACGCCCGCGATGCCCAGGACCTCGCCCTTGCGGATGGTCAGCGACACGTCGTTCAGGACGGTGCGCTCGACTCCCTCCGCGTCGGCGGTGGCCAGGCTCAGCCCTTCGACCCGGAGCATCTCCACGTCCGTGACGGTGGACTCGCGGGTCTGCGGCGAGGGCAGCTCGCTGCCGACCATCAGCTCGGCGAGCTGCTTGGGCGTGGTCTCGCTGGGGACGACGGAGGCGACGGTGGTGCCGCGCCGGATGACGGTGATGTCGTCGGCGACCGAGAGCACCTCGCCCAGCTTGTGGGAGATGAAGATGACGGTCAGGCCCTCGGCCTTGAGCTCGCGCAGGTTGTCGAAGAGCGCGTCGACCTCCTGCGGGACCAGCACGGCGGTCGGCTCGTCGAGGATCAGGGTGCGGGCGCCGCGGTAGAGGACCTTGAGGATCTCCACGCGCTGGCGGTCGGCGACGCCGAGGTCCTCGACGAGGACGTCGGGGCGGACGCCGAGGCCGTAGCGGTCGGAGAGCTTGAGGATCTCGGCGCGGGCCCTGGTGCCGATGCCGTGCAGCTTCTCGCCGCCGAGAACGACGTTCTCCAGGACGGTGAGGTTGTCGGCGAGCATGAAGTGCTGGTGCACCATGCCGATGCCGCGGGCGATGGCGTCGGCCGGGCTGTGGAAGCTGACCCGTTCGCCGTCGATGCCGATGGTGCCCTCGTCCGGCTTCTGCATGCCGTAGAGGATCTTCATCAGCGTGGACTTGCCGGCGCCGTTCTCACCGACCAGCGCGTGCACGGTGCCGCGGCGGATGGTGATGTCGATGTCGTGGTTGGCGACGACACCCGGGAACCGCTTGGTGATCCCGCGGAGTTCCACCGCCGGTGCCGCGGCGGGGGCGCTGTCTGCCTGGGGACTGCTGGACGCTTTGATGGCGCACTCTCCTCGGGAGCAGGGAGTGGTAAGGAGGAGCGGGGAGGTGACGATATCGCGCCAACTCCACGCTACGCGCGTAGCGTTGACGCCGAAACATCGCCTGGCCGCCGGGTCGGTCCGGCGAACGGGCCGGGGGGGGGGGGGGGGTGGGTTTCCCCCCCCCCCCCCCCGGGGGGGGCTTGGGTGGGGGTGTTGTTTCCCCCCTCCCCGCCCCCGCAGAGTTCT
>NZ_JBVIRA010000020.1:155908-186449 GCF_055576575.1 Streptomyces sp. NPDC033270 | reverse complement strand
GAGGAGGAAAAAGCGCCGAGTGCTGCGGTGTGGTGCGGGGAGGAGGGGGTTGTGTGTGGTCCCCCCCCCCCCCCCCCCCCCGCCCCGCGGTGGAGCTACTTGGCGGGCGTGTCGCTGACCTTGACCTCGCCCGACGCGATCTTCTTCTTCGCCGCGTCGATCTTGGCCTGGATGTCGTCGATGAAGCCGCCCGAGGTGGACAGCCGCACGCCGTTGTCCTTGAGCGTGTACGCCTTGTCGCCGCTCAGCGGCTTCTTGTCCTTGACGCTCTTGACCAGGTCGTACACCGCCACGTCGACGTTCTTCATCACCGACGTGAGGATCGAGCTCTTGTACTTGGCCAGGCCCGGCTGCAGGTACTGGTCGGAGTCGACGCCGATCGCCCAGGCGCCCTTCTTGCCGGCGACCGTCTCGATCGAGCCGTTGCCGGACTGGCCGGCCGCGGTGTAGATGACGTCGATCCCGCCGTCGAGCATGCCCTTGGCCTTGCCCTTCGCGGCGGCCGGGTCGTTGAAGCCCTTGTCGTCGTTGGCGTAGAGGTACTCGGAGGTGACCTTCGCCTTGGGGTCGGTGTCCTTGACGCCCTGCTCGAAGCCGGCCTGGAACTTCTGGATCAGCGCGTTGTTCACACCGCCGATGAAGCCGACCTTGTGGGTCTTGCTCTTCAGCGCGGCGGCGACACCGGCGAGGTAGGAGCCCTCGTGCTCGGCGAAGACCATGCCGTAGACGTTCTTGGCCTGGGAGGGGGAGTCGACGACGCCGAAGGTGGTCTTCGGGAACTTCTTGGCGACCTTGTTGACGGACTTGCCGTAGTTGAACCCGACGCCGATGACCGGGTTGAAGCCCGCCTCGGCCAGCGAGGACAGCCGCTGCTCGCGGTCCGCCTCGGTCTCGCCGTTCTTGGCGGTCATCATCTTGGACTTCACGCCGAGGTCCTTCTCGGCCTTGTCCACGCCACGAGCCGCCGCCTCGTTGAACGAGTGGTCGTCCCGGCCACCGACGTCGAAGGCGAGCCCGACGCCCTTGTCCTTGCCACCGGACTCGGTGGAGGACTCGCCGCAGGCGGTCAGTGAAACGGAGAGGGCCGCGGTGGCGATGCCCGCGGCAACGATCTTGGATACCCGGTGCACGAGGGGCCCCTTCGACTCGTAGCGCCTCCATTGGCGCTGATTCCGCGGAATCGTAACGCGCGTAGATGCCAGGTAAAGGGCAGGTGGAAAGCCGTTATCGATTCGAGGCGTAGGACGCCCGGACGATCACCACGGCCGCCGTCGAGGCGATCGACGGCGGCCGGAAATGTTCGATTCTGTCGGTCTGACTCAACCGCGGGACAGCAGCGCGGCGGCCGTGAAGAGCTCCACGCCGACCTGGATCGCCCGCTCGTCGACGTCGAAGTCGCCGCGGTGGAGATCGTGGCGGCTGAGGTCGCCGGGTGCCCGGACGCCGAGGCGGGCCATGGCTCCGGGGACGTGTTCGAGGTACCAGGAGAAGTCCTCGCCGCCCAGGGACTGCTCGGTGGTCTCGACGCTGTGGACGCCGCGCCGGGCGGCCATGGCGTCCATCAGCAGTTGGGCGCTCTCCGCCTCGTTGACCACCGGCGGCACCCCGCGGACGTAGTTGATCTGCGACTTCGCGCCGTACAGGGCGGCGACCTCGTCGATCGCCGCGTGCACCAGGTCCGGGGCCTGGCGCCAGGCGTCGAGGTCGAGGCACCGGACGGTGCCGGCCAGCTCGGCGCGCTGCGGGATCACGTTGCAGACGTGCCCGGAGGCCAGCCGGCCCCAGGTGACGGCGAGCCCGGCGCGGGCGTCGACCCGGCGGGCGATCAGCGCGGGCACGTCGAGGGCGACCCGGGCGGCGGCGGTGACCATGTCGGTGGTCAGGTGCGGGCGGGCGGTGTGGCCGCCGGGCCCGTCCAGGACGACCTCCAGCCGGTCGCAGGCCGAGGTGATCGGGCCGGTGCGCAGCCCGATCCGGCCGGCGTCGACGCGCGGGTCGCAGTGCACGGCGAGGATCCGGCCGACGCCGTCGAGCACGTCGGACTCGATCGCGTCGGGGGCGCCGCCGGGCAGCACCTCCTCCGCGGGCTGGAAGATCAGCCGTACCGGGCGGGGCAGCGCGCCGGCGCGGGCCAGCTCGGCCAGGACCAGGCCGGCGCCGAGGACGGCGGTGGTGTGGACGTCGTGGCCGCAGGCGTGGGCGCGGCCGGGGATCGTGGAGGCGTACTCGACGGTCTTGGTGTCCGGGATGGGCAGGGCGTCGATGTCCGCACGCAGGGCCAGCAGCGGGACGTCGGCGGCGGTGTCCGTACCGATGTCGCAGATCAGGCCCGTGCCGGTGGCCAGGACGCGGGGGTGCAGCCCGGCCCGCTCCAGGCGCTCCTTGATCGCCGCGGTGGTCCGGAACTCCTGGTTTCCGAGCTCCGGGTGCCGGTGCAAGTCGCGGCGGAAGGCGGTGAGTTCGGCGCCCAGTGCGTCCGGCAGGGCGCCGGGGAGCGAGGCCCCTCCGGCGGTGTCGGCGGGGGCGTCGGCGTCGTCGGTATCGCGGGACATCAGTTGGTTCACCTGTTGAAGGTTACGGGTCCCGATGGGGCAACTGTCCCTCGATCAACAAAAGTTCAGCCCCTTAGGGGAAGAAAATCTAGCCCGCTCGGCGCATGGACGGTTTATGGGAAGGGTATGAAGTACGGCTTCGCGCAGCGGTCATCCGGCGGCCATCCGCTGGGTGAACGGCAGTCGTTGCACGTCACGGGCGGTTCCGGTGACCCCGTCGAGGAACCCCTGTGCGCGCGGTGAGGCATTGGCCGTAAGCCACTGCGGATCGATGTCGCAGACCGCGACCTTCACCTGGGTACCCAGCAGCGCCAGCGGCAGGGTGTGCACGACGGTGGAGGGGAAGCTGACGATCAGGCGTCCGATGGGCCCGCGCCGGGCGATCAGTTCGAGCGGCAGATCGGGCCGTACCACCTCCAGGCCGGTCTCATTGGCCAGCCGGCGCAGCTTCTCGGTGCTCTCGCGGCGGTGCGCGAAGTAGCGGCTGGCGCCGTGCCGGCGGGCCAGGGTGCCGACCGCCTCCAGGTAGCGGTCGGCGTCGACGACGCCGGTCTCCACCAGCGAGGTGCCGACGATGTCGGCGGCGCCCATGACCCGGGGCGGGCCGAAGCGCGCCCGGGTCCAGGCGAACTCGTTGGTGGTGACGTCCACGCCCGGCGGGGCCTCGACCGGCATCGAGCTGAACAGCCCGACGGTGCGCCGGCCGCCCTCGGGTGCCGGGGTGAGCCGGCGGCGGGCGGTGGCCGAGAACGGCGCGAAGACCAGGTCCCGCGGGCCGCGGCCGCTGCCGTGCCGGTGCCAGCGCACCAGCCGCTCCCCGCGGGCGAGTTGGGAGATGAACTCCATGGTGGCGGTGCCGTCGTCGACCACCACCAGGTCGCGTGCCTTGGTGAGGGTGAGCAGCAGCTGCACGTAGCGGGAGAACGGGTCGCCGATGACGACCCGGTGGGCGCGGCGCAGCAGCGGGGTGAGCCCGCCGACGGTCCGCATCGGGGCGGTGGGGCCGCCGCGGGCCTCCTCCCAGCGCACCGTATGGCCTTCGTCGCGGGCGAGTTCGGCCATCCGGCGCAGCTGGCCGCGGGTCATCGGGTCGTGCGGGGAGAGCACGACAACGGTGAGCGCGAGCGGGGCCGCGGTGGCCCGGCCGGTGTCGGCGGAGCCGCCGCGGCCGTCCTCCGCCGTCGCCGCGTGCGCCCATTCCAGGACGTTCAGCAGCTGCACCGGGCTCTCGACGAAGGCGAGGGTGGCGGAGTCCGGGGCGGTCTCGCGCCGCCCGTCACCCGAGGGTGCGGTGCGGTGGCGCTGCCGCGGCACCCCCAGGAGACGACGGGCGGGAGTACCCGTCGTCTCCTGGGGCGGGATCCCGGCGCCGGGTGTGACGGGCGCGGCGCGGGTCCCTTCAGGTGAGCTCACCATGGCTCCCGTGTGTGGCTCGTGGGCCGTCAGACCGCCGCCGGCTCGGCGCCGGCGGCCTCCGCCTCGGCAACCACACCGGCGACCCGGCGCAGCTTCTTCATCGGGCCGCGCTCGCTGTCGTAGACCTTCTTGACGCCGTCGCCGAGGGACTCCTCGATGGTGCGGATGTCGCGGACCAGGCGGGACAGGCCGCCGGGCTCGACGGAGGCGGCCTGGTCGGAGCCCCACATGGCGCGGTCGAGGGTGATGTGGCGCTCGATGAAGGTGGCGCCGAGGGCGACCGCGGCGAGGGTGGTCTGCAGGCCGGTCTCGTGGCCGCTGTAGCCGATCGGGACGTTGGGGTACTCCTCCTGCAGCGTGTTGATCATGCGCAGGTTGAGCTCCTCGGCCTTGGCCGGGTAGGTGCTGGTGGCGTGGCAGAGCAGGATGTTGTCGCTGCCCAGGACCTCGACGGCGTGCCGGATCTGCCTGGGGGTGGACATGCCGGTCGACAGGATGACGGTGCGGCCGGTGGCGCGCATGGCGCGCAGCAGCTCGTCGTCGGTGAGGGAGGCAGAGGCGACCTTGTAGCAGGGCACGTCGAACTTCTCCAGGAAGGCGACGGACTCGACGTCCCAGGGGGAGGCGAACCAGGCGATGCCGCGCTTCTTGCAGTAGTCGTCGATGGCGCGGTAGCCGTCCTCGTCGAACTCCACGCGGTGGCGGTAGTCGATGTAGGTCATCCGGCCCCAGGGGGTGTCGCGCTCGATGTCCCACTGGTCGCGCGGGGTGCAGATCTCCGGGGTGCGCTTCTGGAACTTCACCGCGTCGCAGCCGGCGTCGGCGGCGGCGTCGATCAGCGCGAAGGCGTTCTCCAGGTCACCGTTGTGGTTGATGCCGATCTCGCCGGTGACGTAGACGGGGCGGCCGGGGCCGGCCTCGCGGTCGCCGAGCTTGCGGAGGCGGGAGTTGCTGCTCATGGGGAGATTCCTTCGTGTGGATATGGGGGTGTGCGGGGTGGGGTCTTGAGGGGTTACGGCTGGGGGTTACAGCGACGGGCCCAGCAGCCAGGCGGCGATCTCGCGGATCGCGCCGCTGCCGCCGGGCGTCGCGGTGACCGCGCGGGCCGCGCCGCGCACCACGTCGTGCGCCCCGGCGACCGCCACGGGCCAGCCGACGAGGTCGAAGCACGGCAGGTCGTTGACGTCGTTGCCGACGTAGAGCACGCGCTCGGGCTCGATGCCCGCTTCCTCGCACCACTGCTTGAGGGCGAGGTCCTTGCGGTCGATGCCGTGCAGGACGGGAACCCGCAGCTTGCGGGCCCGTGCGGCGACGACCGGGTTGGTCTCCGTGGACAGGATCAGCAGCTTCAGCTCCGCCTTGCGCAGGGCGGCGATGCCGAGGCCGTCGCCGCGGTGCACCGCGACGATCTCCCGTCCGTCGGAGTCGATCAGCACCCGGTCGTCGGTCTGGGTGCCGTCGAAGTCGAGTACGACGGCGTCGATGTCGTCGCGGGTGGGGAGGGCGCCGGGGCGCGGGGCGTCCAGCAGCGGCGCGAGGGCGCGGGCGCGGGCGAGATCGTGCGGATCGTCGATCTCCAGCACCCGGGCGGGGTCGGTGCGGACGAGTTCGGTGCGGCCGAAGAAGCGGTGGCCGCTGGTGCGGAAGCCGGCCGCGTCCATGGCGTAGGCGGCGCCGGTCTCCAGCAGGTCCTGGGGGCGGTCCTGGCGGCGGGGCCTGAAGGACTTGTCGTGGTTGACGCCGTGGCCGCCGTCGGCGGCGGGGGCGGTGCCGGCGTCCGCCGGCTCGGCGTCGCGCCAGACGAAGCCGTGGAAGGGGGCGACGGTCAGCGCGCTGTCGGCGCCGCCCTCGACGACCGCCGCGGCGACCCCGTCGATGTCCTCGCGGACGATGAACGGGCTGGTGCACTGGACCAGCAGCACCGCGTCGACGGTGGTGCCCTGCTCGGCCTCGTAGGCGTCCATGGCGTGCAGTACCGCGGCCTCGCTGGTGGCGGTGTCGCCGGCGATGTCGCCGGGGCGCCGTACGACGACCGCTCCGGCGCCGCGGGCGGCGGCCGCGATGCCGGCGTCGTCGGTGGAGACCACCACGTCGGTCACCAGGCGGGCGGCGCGGCATTCGCGGACCGCGCGGGCCACCAGGGGCACACCGCCGACGGCGGCGAGGTTCTTGGCGGGGACGCCCTTGGATCCGCCGCGGGCGGGGATGACGGCCACGACTGTGGGTGGCATTGCGGGCTCCTTGGGGAGGCGGGGGCCTGGGGAGGTCACAGGGGAGGTCGCGCCGGGGTCGGTCACAGCTGCCCCCAGCGGCGGATGGCGGGGGCGACGCGCTGGACGCCGTGGCGGTAGGCGCCGCGGGCGGCCTCGCGCACGGTCTCGCGGGCGACCCGGCGCAGTCCGCCGGTCTCCTCGGGGGCATCGGCGTAGCCGGGGAGCGGCTCGCCCTGCGGGTCCAGGCCGTGCCGGGCGAGGATGCCGGGGAGGTAGCCGGGCGCGGTGCGGGGGGTGTAGTACGGGGCGATCGCCGGCAGCTGCTCGGCCTCGCGCAGCTCGGTGACCCGGGCGCGGGCGGCGTCGAAGGCCTTGTCGTACGCACCGTCCGCAGCCACACCCTGGCGGGCCAGCCACTCCCGGTCGGGCTCCGGCCGGTGTCCGGCGTCCAGCTCGTCCCAGGAGGCCAGGCAGCCGGAGCCGAGGAAGTGGTGGTTGCCGAGGGCCTCGCGGATGCCGAGGTCGGTGAGGACGGCGGTGGGGATACCGCGGTGCAGCGACTCCAGTGCGGCGGTCGAGCTGACCGTCACCATCAGGTCGGTGCGGTCCAGGACCTCGCCCATGTTGCCGTACACCAGGCGGCAGTTGGCGGGCAGTCCGCCGGGGGCCTTGGCGGCGAGCTTCTGGTAGGGCAGTTCCTCGATGTGCGTGGTGTGCTCGCCCGGCTTGCTGCGGAGCTTGATCAGCACCTCGCGGTCGGGGTGCCTGCGGGCGTGCTCAACGGCCCGGCGCAGCAGGTACGTTCGGTCCGCGCGACTCTCCGGGACGGAGGGCTGGGCGGCGAACACCACGGTGTAGGGGTCGCCCTCGCCGGTGTAGCGGTCGCCGCCGAGGAACGGCAGGGCGCATTCGACGACGCTGTCGTCGTCGGCGCCGACGCCGCGGTAGACCTCGCGGAAACGGTCCGCGTCGTGCCGGGAGTTGGCGAGCACGACGTCCGCGCCGTGCCGCAGCAGCAGTCCGTCGGCGAGCTTTTCGTAGACCACGCCGACATAGCCGGTGACGACGACGGGGCGGCGCTCAGCGGTGTCCCAGGCGCGGGCCAGGCCGTGCAGCATCGCCTGCACCGCGCCGCCCACGCAGGCCAGCACGACGACGTCGTACCGCGTGCGGTCGATGGACCGCACGAAGTCGACTCCCCTGATTTCGCGCAGCGAGTCCGCACGGGCGCCGACCTCGTCGAGCTGGCGGACCGTGGGCGTGGCGCGGCCGCGGAGCAGGTAGCCGTCGAGTCGGATGTCCGATTGGATCCGGTACGCTGTCAAAGCGCCCCATTTCCATCGGGTATCCGAGTCGGCGAGCACGGCGACTCGCGGCGAAGAAGTGGTACGTGATGGCACGTCGAAGACGCTAGGAAGGCATTCCGTTTGGCGGGCCAACTGGGCCGCAACAAAGGGTTAACAGCGGGTCGACGAATGGCGAACCGGCCCGATAACCGGCCTGGTTAACCATCCCGCCATTCTTCGTTCACCTGGGTGCCCGCACCGCGTAAAGACGAATGCCGACTCCGCACCTAACGTCACCCGGGTGGTTAAGCTCTCCGTCATCGTGCCGTTTTACAACGTGCAGACATACGCGCCCGACACCCTGAAAAGCCTGGCGGCGAACGCCCGTGAGGACTTTGAATTCCTGCTCGTCGACGACTGCTCGCGCGACGAGACCCCGCAGATCCTCGCGCGCGCCGAGCGCGAGCTGCCGGGCGCCAGAGTGCTGCGGCACGAGCAGAACGGCGGTCTGGCCACCGCCCGCAACACGGGTCTGGACGCGGCCCGCGGCGAGTATCTGACGTTCCTGGACGGCGACGACTGGCTCGCCCCCGGCTACTTCGCCGAACTCCTGGCTTCTATAGAGGAGTTGGGGTGTGACTTCGTGCGCACCGACCATGTCCAGTGCACCGCGCGGGCCCGCACCGTGCACCGCGTGCCGCACGGCCGGCGCGGTGTGGTGCTGAACCCGCGCGACGTCATCCTGCCCGCCGACCGCTCCACCTCCGTCGACTACGCCTTCGCGTGGGCCGGGATGTACCACCGCCGGCTGCTGGACGACGGGGTGCTGCACTTCCGGGACGGGCTGCGCACCGCGGAGGACCGGCCGTGGATCTGGCGGCTGCACCGCGAGGCGCGGTCCATGGCGGTGGTCGGGCTGCTCGGCGTTTTCTACCGGCGCGGGGTGGCCTCCTCGCTCACACAGATCGGCGACGTGCGCCAATTGGACTTCATTCGCGCATTCGACCAGGTGATCGAGGAAACCGCACAAGATCGCGATGCGGAGGTGCTGCTGCCCAAGGCGGTGCGCACCTATTGCGCGATCATTTCCCACCATCTCGGTTCGATCGAACGATTCGAGCCGCAGGTCGCCCGTAAATTGCGCTCGATGAGCGCCGCGGCCATGAAACGCATGCCGCAGGACGTACTGAAGGAAGCCCTGGATTCGATGGATGTACAGCGCGCGTCCCGGCTGCGGCGGCTGCGCCGTCGCCCGGTCCCGGCGGAGGTCGCCGCCTGATGCCCACCCGACCGCGTACCCAGATCTTCGTGGCGTCCACGCTCTACGGCGCGGCGACGCTCGCCGCCGCGCTGGACGCCGACTGCTTCGCACCGGCCGACCGCAGGCTGCTGCTGCTCAGCAACAACGCCACGACCCCGGAGACCACCGCGTCGCTGGACACCATGCCCGGCTTCGACCGGCTGCGCGGCCGCTTCGACCGCGTGCTGTCCTGGAACGAGACGATCAGCCCCTTCCACCCCGGCGGCTGGTCCCCGCGCGCGGACGACGCCCCCCTGTGGGAGCGGTATCTGCGCCTGCTGTGGGGCCTGGGCGACGACCACATCCATCTGGTCGTGGAGTCCATCCAGGTCAACCCGGCGCTGGCGATCTGCCAGCTGTTCCCCGACGCGCCCATCGACGTCTACGCCGACGGCCTGATGAGCTACGGCCCCACCCGCAACAAGCTCGACCCACTGGTCGGCACCCGGATCGACCGGCTGCTGCACCTGGACCTGGTGCCGGGGCTGACGCCGCTGCTGCTGACCGAGTTCGGCGTCGAGCCGCAGACCGTGCCCACCGACGCCTTCACCAAGGTGCTCGGCGAAATCTCCGACGCCAGCGGCCCGTTGGACGTCCCCGAGGGCGCCGCGCTGCTGCTGGGCCAGTACCTCTCCGCGCTCGGCATCCTCCCGCCCGAGGAGGAGGAGCAGCTGCATGTGCGGATGGTGCGCGGCGCCGCCGAGCGCGGCCACCGCGAGATCGTCTTCAAACCGCACCCGTCCGCGCCGGCCCGCTGGTCGCGGATGCTGGAGCGGGAGGCCGAGAAGCTGGACATCGCGCTGACGGTGCTGGACAGCCCGGTCCTGGCCGAGGTGCTCTACCAGCGGGTGCGGCCCGCGCTGGTGGTCGGCTGCTTCTCCACCGCGCTGCTGACCGCGGCCACCTTCTACGGTCTGGACACCGCCCGCACCGGCACCGGTCTGCTGCTGGAGCGCCTGACGCCGTATCAGAACAGCAATCGCATCCCGGTCACGCTCGTGGACGCCCTGGTGCCGGGCCTCGACGAGCGCGGCGCGGACGGCGGGCCCCGCACACCGGCCGCCCCCCAGGAGATCGAGGGGCTGCTCACCGCGGTGGGCTATGCGATGCAGCACCAGATCCATCCGCAGCTGCGCCCGGCCGCCGAACGCTATCTCGCCGCCCACCTCGACCAGGTCACCTGGCGCTACTTCAAGCGCCGGCGGCTGACCGCGCTGGCGCTGCCCGGCGCGATCCCGTCCCAGCTGGCGTTCATCCCGCGCAACGCCACCGTCCGCAGGGTCGCGCGCAGCGCGCGGGCGGTACAGCGGCGGCTGAAGAAGCGGGCCGCGTTCGGATGACCACCCCCCAGCTGACGGCCGGTGCGCCCGCCCCCGCACCGGACCGCGGTGCCCCCGCGCCGCAGCCCGTCATACGCGTGCGCAGCCGCGGCGGACCGTCGCGGCTGCGCGCCCTCGACGGGCTGCGGCTGCTGGCCGCCCTGATGGTCGCCGGATACCACTACGCGGGGCGCGGCGGCGAGATAGCCCGGGCCTGGGGCGACTCCCCCGCCCACCAGTTCCCCACCGCGGCACCGCTGTTCGCCTACGGCTGCCTGGGCGTGCAGATCTTCTTCGTGATCAGCGGCTTTGTGATCTGCCTCAGCGGCTGGGGCCGCAGCCTGCGCGCGTTCGTCGCCGGCCGGATCTCCCGGCTCTATCCGGCGTACTGGGCGGCGATCCTCCTGGTCACCGCGGTCTTCGCGCTCCCCTGGGTCGCCTACAAGGCGCTCCCGCCCAGCGAGGTGCTGACGAATCTGACCATGCTGCAGCAGCCGCTGGGCGTCCACCGGGTCCTGGGCGTGTGCTGGACCCTCTGGGCGGAGATGCGCTTCTACGCCCTCTTCGCGCTCTGCGTCGTCCTGCCGGGCGCCACCCGCGGCCGCGTCGTGCTGTTCTGCGCCGGCTGGACGCTGGCGGCCGCGCTCGCGCAGGCGGCCCACGAGCCGTTCCTCGACACCGTCCTGATGCCCCAGTACGCGCCCTTCTTCATCGGCGGCATCGGTCTGTACCTCCTGCACCGCTACGGCGCCCGCGATCCGATCGCCTGGGCGATAGTGCTGGTCAGCTGGCTGATCGGGCAGCACTACGCGGTCGCGGGACTGTGGCACGCGCCGTCGGCCACCGCGTTCTCCTACCGCTCGACGGCCGGCATCGTCGCGGTCGTCACCGTCGGCTTCGTCCTGGTCGGCGCCGTCGCCCTGGGCAGGTTCCGCTGGGCGGACTGGCGCTGGCTGACCGTCGCCGGCGCGCTCACCTACCCCTTCTACCTCGTCCACGAGCACCTGGGCTGGGTCGTCGTCGGTGCCCTGCACCGCACCCTCGGCCTGCCGTCGTACGCGACGCTGCCGCTGACCGTGGGCCTGATGCTGCTGCTGGCCTGGCTGCTGCACCGCTTCGTCGAGCGTCCGCTGACGCCACGGCTCAAGCGGGCGATCGATCCCCGGCGGGCGGAGACGCTCCGCTAGCCACCGGCGGCCGTCGCCTCGATCCCCGCGACGATGAACCGCAGCCCGTCCTCGAAGCTGCGCTCCAGGTCGCCGAACATCTCCTGGCCCGCCTGCGCCGCGAGCGGATAGCGCGCACCGAGCTGCTGCTCGCGGCGCTGCAGGTCGTAGGCCGGGTCGCGGCTCTCCGGCCCGCGGGCCTCCGGCTCGCCCGGCTCCGGGTAGACCGACTGCTCCTCGATGACCAGCCCGATGGTGAAGTTGTACGCGGTCCACCAGGCCCGCGCCGCCGTGCCCAGCGGGATGCCCGTCTGGGTGAGCCGGCCCAACAGGTTCTGCAGCGGCAGTGCGTAGCTCTCGTCGGTCATCCGCGTCCCGCTGAAGACCTTGCCGCCGTCGCGGTAGCCGAGCAGTTCCCGTCGGAGCCTGCGGCAGGTGGTCAGCAGCGCCTCCTGCCAGGTGTCGCCCATCCCCGCCGCGTCGCCGTCCGGCCCGATCAGCGGCGCGGTCATCCGGCGCAGCATCTCGGTGGCCATCTCGTCCAGCAGCTCCTGCTTGTTCTTGAAGTGCCAGTAGAGGGCGGGTGCCTGGACGTTCAGCTCCTTGGCGATCCGGCGCAGCGTGAGCCCGTCGAGACCCACCTCGTTCAGCAGCCGCAGGGCGGTGTCCACGACCTGTCGGCGATCGATACGCGAAACCATGTTGACAACTTAACACCGTTAAGGGCATCCTCCCAGCCATGGAACTTAACAACGTTAAGGACAGTGCCGGTGTTACCGACGTCGACGTGCTCGTCTCCGGAGCGGGCCCGACCGGCCTCGCCCTCGGCATCGACCTCGCCCGCCGCGGGGTGCGCGCCCTGATCGTCGAGCGGCAGGACCACCTCTCCCTCGGTGCCCGCGGCACCGGAGTGCAGCCGCGCACCCAGGAGGTCTACGAGGACCTCGGCCTGCTGGACGCCGCACGGGCGGCCGGCGGGCGCTACCCGCAGATGGCGCTCTGGGAGAACGGCCGGATCACCCAGGTCCACGACATGATCGAGCGGGTCGACCCGACGCCCTCCGCGCCCCACTCCAACGCCCTGATGCTGCCGCAGTTCCGCAACGTGGAGCTGCTGCACGAGCGGCTGTGGGAGCTCGACGGCCAGGTGCTCTTCGGTACCGAACTCACCGCGTTCAGCCAGGACTCGGACGCGGTGACGGCCGAACTCCGGGGCCCCGGCGGCGAAGCGCGCACCGTACACGCCCGCTACCTCGTCGCCGCCGACGGCGGACGCAGCACCGTCCGCCGGGCCCTGGGCACGAAGATGAGCGGCCCGGAGCTGGAGCCCGGCGCGGCGCTGCTCGCCGACGTCCGGATCGACGGCCTCGACCGGGACCACTGGCACCGCTGGCAGCTGCCGAACGGCGGCTTCGCGGCGGCCCTCCCCCTCGTCGGCACCGACTACTTCCAGACCCTCACGGCCGCGTTCACCGAGCAGCCCGACACCGCGCCCGAGGCCGTACGCGCCGCGCTCGCCCGGCACACCCACCTGGCCGTCGAGCAGATCGGCGAGGTCATCTGGGCCTCCGTCTACCGCCCCAAGGCCGGGATGGCCGACTCCTACCGCGAGGGCCGGGTCTTCCTGGCCGGCGACGCGGCCCACATCCACTCCCCGGCCGGCGGCCAGGGCCTGAACACCAGCGTCCAGGACGCCTACAACCTCGGCTGGAAGCTCGGCCAGGTGCTGCGCCACGGCGCCCCCGACACCCTCCTGGACAGCTACGAGGCCGAGCGCCGCCCGATAGCCGCGCACATCCTCCAGACCAGCACCCGGCTGCACCGCTCCGGCGAGATGCGCCGCGGCCGGGACCTGCACCAGCTCGACCTCGGCTACCCCGACAGCCCGCTGACCCGGGAGCTGCGCACGGGCCTGGACCAGGACGCACTCGGCGCCGGCGACCGCGCCCCCGACGCCCCGTGCCACACCGCCGACGGAAAGCCCACCCGACTCTTCGAGGCCTACCGGGGCCCGCACTTCACCGTGCTGACGCTGGGCGACACCGGCCTGGACGCCGACGCGCTGCCGGCCGACCCGGACCTGCTGCGCGTCGTCCGCGTGGGCGGCCCGTCGCCCGACCTGGTCGACACCGACGGCCACGTCCGCGACGCGTACGGCGCCGACCCCACCGTGTTCCTGATCCGCCCGGACGGCTATCTCGCCCTCGCCGCACCGGCCGGGGACGCCACCGCGCAGCTGACCGCGGCCCTGGCGTCGTACGTCGGCGCCGCACAGCCCGCCGCCTGACCCCGTCATGCGCACGAGGCCGTACCCGCGGGAATCTCCGCCGGTACGGCCTCGTGCCGGGAACGGGCGCCTGAGGGGGGTGGGGCGCCCGGGGCGGTGTCCGCCCTACAGGACCAGGGAGAGCAGCAGCACGCAGACGATCCCGACGACCGAGATCAGCGTCTCCATCACCGACCAGGTCTTCAGCGTCTGGCCGACGTCCATGCCGAAGTACTCCTTGACCAGCCAGAAGCCGGCGTCGTTGACATGGCTGAAGAAGAGCGAGCCGGCGCCGATCGCCAGCACCAGCAGCGCGCCGTGCGTGGTGCTCAACTCCGCGGCGAGCGGAGCGACCAGCCCGGAGGCGGAGATGGTGGCCACCGTCGCGGAGCCGGTCGCGAGCCGGATGGCGACCGCGATCAGCCAGGCCAGCAGCAGCGTGGAGAGGTGCCAGCCCTTGGAGACGTCCAGGATCATCTGGCCGACGCCGGCGTCCACCAGCGTCTGCTTGAAGCCGCCGCCCGCACCGACGATCAGCAGCACACCGGCGATCGGGGCGAGCGACCGCTCGACCGTGGCGGCGGTCCTGCCGCGGGTGAAGCCGGCCGCCCGCCCGAGCGTGAACATCGCGACGACGACGGCGGTCAGCAGCGCGATCAGCGGCGAGCCGACGACGTCGAAGACCCTCTGGACGGTGTGCTCGGGATCGTCGACGACGATGTCCACCAGCGCCTTGGCCAGCATCATCACGACCGGCAGCAGCACGGTGGCGACGGTGATCCCGAAGCCCGGCCGCTTCTGAGGGCCGTCACCGGTGCGCCCGACCGGGGCATCCCCGGGAGTGTGGAGCATCTGCTCCGGCGGGTGGATGTCCACCCACCGGGCCGCGTACCGGGAGAAGACCGGACCGGCGATGATCGCGGTCGGGACGGCGACCACGACACCGAGCGCGAGGGTGATCCCGAGGTTCGCGCCGACCGCGTCGACCGCCACCAGCGGACCGGGGTGCGGCGGAATCAGCCCGTGCATGACGGAGAGTCCGGCCAGTGCCGGGATGCCGATCCGCATCAGCGAGAAATTGCCGCGCCGGGCGACCAGCAGCACCACGGGGATCAGCAGCACGATGCCGACCTCGAAGAAGATCGGCAGTCCGACGATCCCGGCGATCAGCACCATCGCCCAGGGCATGGCACGGCCGCCCGCCCTCGCCAGGATCGTGTCCACGATCTGGTCGGCGCCACCGGAGTCGGCGAGCAGCTTGCCCAGGACGGCGCCGAGCGCGATCAGCACGCCCGTGCCCGCGACCGTCGTCCCCAGCCCGGCGGAGAAGCTCGCGATGGCCTTGTCGAGCGGCGCACCGGCCACCGCGCCGAGCACCAGCGAGCCGATGATCAGCGACAGGAAGGCATGCAGCTTGAACCTGGAGATGAGCAGGACGATGACGGCTATGCCGGCCAGGACGGCGATGCCCAGCTGTGCGTGACCGGCCGAGGTGATCGGCTCGGTCGCGTCCGCTGCGAGCATCTCCACGCTGAGATGTGTCACGGCGATTCCCTTGCTTGGACGTACGGGGGGAGCGGGGGGTGGTGGTGCGGGTCCGGGCGGGGCCCGGTGCTATCCGGCAGGCGCGGCGGCGCGCAGCGCGGCCGCCGACCGCCCGGCGATCTGCTGCGGGGTACCGGAGACGTCCACGGCGACGCCCGCCTCGTCCGGCCCGAGCGGTTCGAGCGTGGCGAACTGGGAGTCCAGGAGCGCGGCCGGCATGAAGTGGCCCGTGCGCTCGGCCATCCGCGCCTCGACCAGCGCGCGCTCGCCGGTGAGGTGCAGAAAGACGATTCCGGGGGCGGCGGCGCGCAGCCGGTCGCGGTAGGCGCGCTTGAGCGCGGAGCTGCTGACGACCCCGCCCTGCCCGGCCCGGCCGTGCGCCCAGCGGCCGATCGCGTCGAGCCAGGGGCCCCGGTCGTCGTCGTCCAGCGGGATGCCCGCCGACATCTTGGCGATGTTGGCCGGCGGATGGAAGTCGTCGCCCTCGGCGTACGGCACGCCCAGCTCGGCGGCCACCAGCGGGCCGATCGTGGTCTTGCCGGTACCGGCCACACCCATCACGACGATGACGTCGCGGGTGGCGTCGGGCGTGCTCATCCCGTGTTACCTCGCTGTCTTCCTTGACCTCGTGCGCCCCCACTGAAACCCATTAGGTACGACGTATTCAAGCCCCTGTGATGCAAACGTCATACTTAATTGGCCGGAGTGCGGGAACGTAGGCTTGCCCCATGGAAAACGAGGGGAAGGGGCTGCACGCGCGTGTGCTGGAGTCCCTCGGACCCGCGATCACCGCGGGCGACTACCCTCCGGGCACGATCCTGCGCACGGACGAACTGGAGCAGCGCTTCGACGTCTCGCGCACGGTCATTCGCGAGGCGATCCGGGTACTGGAATCCATGCAACTGGTCGCCTCCCGGCGCCGGGTGGGGGTGACCGTCCGGCCCACCGAGGAGTGGAACGTCTACGACCCGCGGGTCATCGGCTGGCGGCTGGCCGGCCGCGACCGCGCCCGCCAGCTGCGTTCACTGACCGTGCTCCGCTCTGCCGTCGAACCGGTCGCCGCCGGGCTCGCCGCCCAGCACGCCACACCCGCCCAGTGCGCCGAACTCACCGAACACGCCATGGGCATGGTCGCCACCTCACGCGGCCAGCAACTCGACGCCTACCTCGTCCACGACATGGCCTTCCACCGGGTGATCCTCACCGCCTCCGGCAACGAGATGTTCGCCCGCCTCGCCGATGTCGTCGCCGCCGTCCTGACCGGCCGCACCCAGCACCACGTGATGTTCACCGACCCCGACCCGGCCGCGGTCACCCTCCACGTCCAGGTCGCGGAGGCGGTCCGCACGGGCGACGCGGACCGCGCGGAACGATTGACGCGCGAGATCACGGCGGGGGCGATGGCGGAACTGGACGTCCTGGCGCCGTGACGCTTGCGCTTGGCTGGCTTCCCACGTTGTCGGCTGGCCCGCCGCGGTGGTTTCTCGCCGTTGCGCCTGCGGCGGGCCCCTCCGCTGCGCTTTGCTGCGGCCGACTTGTCTGGCTTTCGCGCCGTTGCGCCTGCGGCGGGCTGGTGCCACTGCGCGGGGCGTTTACGGCAGCGGGTGCGCCCCTCCGGACTCCGTCCTGCGGTCCGCCCCCTCCCGTGAGTGGGGGGAGAGAAGACCGGCGGGGGCGAACGTCAGCCCTCGTGTGCCGGTAGTCGACGAATCAGGTGTGCCCCCACCGGCCTGTCTTCCACCCACGCACGGGAGGGGACAGACCGTAGGACGAAGTCCGTAGGGCTGTCACCGCACCCGACAAACAACCGCCCGCCGCAGGCGCAACGGCGAAAAACCCCCACGGCGGGAAAGCCGAAAACGTGGGGCTAAAACAACGGTTGCTGGCCAGGAAACGGCGGTTCCTCAGGATCGAAGAGGCGTTCCGCGGGGGCCATCAAGGGGGCGATCTTCCGGGAGCCGGGGCAGGAGATCAGCTCCAGTCCCGTGCGGCGGCCCGGAGGGTCATGGCGGGCGAAGCGGCCGCCGACGACGGCGATCTCTCGGGTGCAGACGGGGCACGCGCGGCGGGGTGACGACATGACATCAGTGTGACCCAGGCCCGGCGTGCGGTCGGGTCGGGGAGCCCCGGAGCCACCGACCACACCCCGACGCGTGCGGGCTCAGAACGCGTCGGTCGGCACATAGGTGCCCCAGACGTTCCGCAGCGCGTCACACACCTCGCCCACCGTCGCCCTCGCCCGCAACGCCTCCCGCATCGGGGGCAGGACGTTGTCCGTGCCCTCGGCGGCCTTGCGCAGGTCGTCCAGGGCGCCGGTCACCGTGCGGCGGTTGCGGCGGGAGCGGAGCTGCGCCAGCCGCTCGATCTGCTGGGACTCGATCGCCGGGTCGACCCGCAGCGGCTCGTAGGGTTCCTCCTCGTCCAGCTGGAAGCGGTTGACGCCGACCACCACCCGTTCACCGGCGTCCGTCTCCTGCGCGATCCGGTACGCGTTGCGCTCGATCTCGTCCTTCTGGAAGCCCCGTTCGATGGCGGCCACCGCACCGCCCAGCTCCTCGACCCGCTGCATCAGCGCGACCGCCGCCTCTTCCAGCTCGTCCGTCATCGACTCCACGGCATAGGAGCCGGCGAACGGATCGACGGTGGCGGTCACATCGGTCTCGTACGCGAGCACCTGCTGGGTGCGCAGTGCCAGCCGGGCCGACTTGTCCGTGGGCAGCGCGATGGCCTCGTCGAAGGAGTTGGTGTGCAGCGACTGGGTGCCGCCGAGTACCGCGGCCAGCGCCTGGACGGTGACCCGGGCGAGGTTCACCTCCGGCTGCTGGGCGGTGAGCTGCACCCCCGCGGTCTGCGTATGGAACCGCAGCATCTGCGACTTGGGGTTCCGCGCGCCGAACTCCTCCCGCATGACACGGGCCCAGATCCTGCGCGCGGCACGGAACTTGGCGACCTCTTCCAGCAGCGTCGTCCGCGAGACGAAGAAGAACGACAGCCGCGGCGCGAAGTCGTCCACGTCCATTCCGGCAGCCACGGCGGTCCGTACGTACTCGATGCCGTTGGCGAGCGTGAAGGCGATCTCCTGCGCGGGCGAGGCGCCGGCCTCGGCCATGTGGTAGCCGGAGATCGAGATGGTGTTCCACTGGGGGATCTCGGCCCGGCAGTACTGGAAGATGTCGGCGATCAGCCGCAGCGAGGGCTGCGGCGGGAAGATGTACGTCCCGCGTGCGATGTACTCCTTCAGCACGTCGTTCTGGATCGTCCCCTTGAGCTGATGTGCCGTCACCCCTTCTTCCTCGCCGACCAGTTGGTAGAGGAGCAGCAGCAGCGCCGCCGGTGCGTTGATCGTCATCGAGGTGGACACCCTGTCCAGCGGGATCCCGCCGAACAGCACCCGCATGTCCTCGACGGAGTCGATGGCCACCCCGACCTTGCCGACCTCGCCGGCGGCGATCGGGGTGTCGGAGTCGTGGCCCATCTGGGTGGGCAGGTCGAAGGCGACCGACAGCCCCGTCGTGCCGTGGGCGATCAGCTGCCGGTAGCGGGCATTGGACTCCCTGGCCGTGCCGAAGCCCGCGTACTGCCGCATCGTCCAGGGCCGTCCGGTGTACATCGACGGATACACGCCACGGGTGAAGGGGTAGTCGCCGGGTGCCCCGAGCCGCTGCTCGGGGTCCCAGCCCGCCAGCGCCTGCGGCCCGTACACGGGCTCGATGGGCAGACCGCTCTCGTTGTACCGGACACCGCCCGATTCCTGCGCCATGGACGTACGCCTTCCCGCCGGTTGACCGTTATCCGCTCTTACGCCATGTATTACCCGTTGTTCTACGCCTTGCTCTCAGCATGCCCTCAGGTTCGCCACGCCGCAGCGCTGGGAAGCCTCTCCGGTGGCCGATCAGGGGTCGCCGGGATCCGGGGGTGGCGGATGACGCGGAGCAGCGGAAGACGGACGGTGCCGGCGACGGCCGCGGTGCTGCTGGTGGCGGCGCTCGCGGTGGGCTGCCGGCCGGTGACGGTCAACAAGACCGGCGCGCCGGACGGCAAGGGAGCCCACCATGCCCCCACCACCCCCGCCCCGCCGCCACTCGGCCGGCACACCCCGCCACCGCCGCGTGCCACCCACTCCGCTCCCCGGCCGGTCATGGCGTCCGGCTCACAGGGCTCGCGGGTCCGCGAACTGCAGGCGCGACTGGCCCAGCTGGGGCTCTTCGCCCACACCCCGACCGGCTATTACGGGTCGCTGACCACCGCCGCGGTCCGCGCCTTCCAAAAGCAGCGGGGCCTGCCCCGTACGGGCGCCGTGCAGTCCGCGGCCTGGAGCGCCCTGCGCGCCCGCACCCGTCAGCCGACGCGGCTGGAGCTCCACCCGCCCACCACCAGGCCGGTCGGCGTGGTGGACCGGCGCTGCATGAAGGGCCGGGTGATCTGCATCAGCAAGCGGTCGAACACCCTCGCCTGGGTCGTCGACGGAAAGATCGCCTCGGCGATGGACGTCCGCTTCGGCTCCCAGTACACCCCGACCCGCGAGGGCACCTTCCACATCACGTTCAAGAGCCGCCGGCACGTCTCGACGATCTACCACACGGCCATGCCGTACGCGATGTTCTTCAGCGGCGGCCAGGCGGTCCACTACTCCGCGGACTTCGCCGCCCGCGGCTACACCGGCGCCTCGCACGGCTGCGTCAACGTACGGGACAAGGCGAAGATCGCCGCGCTGTTCGGCGAGGTGGGGAAGGGGACGAAGGTCGTCGTCTACCGCTAGAGCAGCGAGTTCCCGGCGGGCCGGGCCCGCGCGGGGAGGGGAAGAGAAGGGCGCGGGCAGGGCCGGGGGAACGTGCCCCGCCCGCGCCATATGCGCTGAGCCGTAGGTACGGGGGGAACCCCGGCTCCTCGCGCAGCCGATGACCAGTCGGCTTCACTCAGTACTGCGTCACCGGTCCGAAAAACGTCACACCTGGCCGGTGACCGTGGCACTCGGCGTGGCGCTGCGCGGTTGCACGACGGACGACGAGGGCCCGGGTGCCGGGGTGGAGGCGCCGGGGGCGGGGGTGGTGGCGGGTGACTGGGAGGGGTGGTGGTCGTCGTCGTCCTCGTCGCCGCCGGAGCCGCCGCCGCTCGCCGACCCGCCACCGAAGCCATCGTTGTCACCCGAGCCGCCGCCGCTGTGGTACCGGTCCAGGTAGGCGCGGCAGAAGACGTGCACCTTCTCCGGACCGCCGGCCTTGCGTTCCAGCCGCTGCACGGTCTCGCGGTCCATCTGGCGGTTCTTGCCGGATTCGTAGTCCCGGCAGAGGCTGAGCAAAAGATTCTTCTTGCCGCTGCTCTTGGACCCGTCGTTGCCGTCGTCGCCCGGCTCCTGGTCGTGGCCGCGGTCGTCGGGCTTTTCCTTGCCGGGGCCCGGGGTCGCGCCGCGGCTGCTGCCGGGGGTCGGGCTCCCGTCGGGGCCGGCGGTCTTCCCGCCGGACGAGGGGTCGGGGGTCCGCTCCGTCGTGCCGTCCGTCTGCGCGCCGGGCTCGCGGGTGTCGAACGGGCCGGGCGTTTCGACGGCGGAGACCGTGGAGGCCGGCTCGGGGTCGTCGCTGCTGCGGAACGGGCTGTGCAGTACGCCGGTGCCGGCCGCGACGGCGACGCCGCCGAGGGCACAGGCGGCGAGGGCCACGACGAAGCCGCGCCGGAAGGGGCGGACGACCCAGGGGCGTTCGGCGACGCCGGTGGCGCGTGCGCCGCGTACGGCCGTGGACGGGCCGGTGGCGCCGCGGCCGCGCGAGCCGGCGGCGGCCCGGCGGAACGCCGTGACGGCGGCCTCTTCACCCGGCAGCGGGGCGGGCCCGGACGCCTTGGCGCCGACCGCCGCGGCGGCCTGAAGCAGCTGTTCCAGTTCGTGTGCGCCGTCGCCGTGCCGGGCACCGACCGGTTCACCGCGCAGCAAGTGCTCCGCGGCATCCTTGTCGAGCCAGTTGTACCGGTCGTCGGCCATCACATGTCCTTCTGCGTTCGTGCGGCCGTTTCCGTCACACCTGGTACGTACGATTCCGCCACGCCGTTGCGGCGTCTTCGGCCCTGCACGGGCACTCCGTCGATCGTCCCGCCGCCTTTGCGCGAGCCTCGCGCGGGCCTGGGGGACGGGGCGTCCTCGCCCGCGTCGGCACTGTCCTGCGCGCCGCCGGCGTCGGCGCCGTCACCGCCCCCGGGGCCGCCGTCCGGCGGGTCGCCGATCAGCTCGGCGAGCCGGCGCAGTCCGCGGTGCGCCGCGGTGCGCACCGCCCCGGGTCGTTTGCCGAGCACCTGCGCGGTGCTCTTGGCGTCCAGTCCGACCACCACCCGCAGCACCACGGCCTCGGCCTGGTCCTGCGGCAGGCGGGCTATCAGGCGCATGGTCCGGCCGGTGCCGAGGGCTTCCATCGCCTCGCCCGCGGTGTCGGACGCCCCGGGGGTGTCGGCCAGTTCGCTCTCGTCGCCGCCGATCGCCGGGCGCCGGCCGCGCATCCTGATGTGGTCGAGCGCACGATTGCGGGCAATACGGGCGGCCCAGCCGCGGAAGCGGTCGGCGTCGCCGCTGAAGCGGGAGAGGTCACGGGTTATCTGCAGCCAGGCCTCGGAGGTGACGTCCTCGACGTCCGCTTCGCTCACCAACGTCCGTACATATCCCAGAAGTCGGGGATGTACGGCACGGTAGACGGTACGGAACGCCGCCTCGTCGCCGTCCTGCGCCGCCTGCACGGCCACCGTCAGCCGACGGTCGTCCGGCTGAATGTCGTCCCCTCGCACGGGTCCATCCTGTCGCACGTGGAATGTCCGCCGCCCGGTCCTTGCTGCTTTGCCGCTACTTCGTCCGGCCCGGTCGCCGGCTACCGCCCACGCCAGGTCAGGGCAGGTCGGGAACCCCGGGTAACCCCGCTGTTCCCGCTGACCGTAACCCGTGCGCCCACCGGCGCCGAACCCGGGCCGGCGGCGGTGCCCCCGCCGGCCGAAGTGCGGGCCGAGGAGCACACGGCGGCCGACGCACCGGTGAAGCGTGCGCACGGCTCCATCTGCGGCTCCCGGGAAGGACGGCTTCTTTCGGCCGCCCCGGCGGCGCGACCAGCACGCCATTCGGCGCGGATCCGCACGTTACGGGCCTGGCCGGGCCCGCGTCCAGACCACTGGCCGTACCCCGGCCCGCACCGCGTGTGACGCTTTCGCGCCTTCTGGCGCTGTACGGAATAGAGGGCCGTCACGGCCCTTCACGAACGACGGTCGGGGCCTCTCCTGTGGGGGGTGGCGGCCCCGGCCGTCCTCGTGAGCCCAGGCCGTCACGGAACCCGGCGCCGAATTCACCACCCGCCGTCGCGGACAACGTGCCCCCGTATGGGGAGGGTGGCGGCCCCGGCCGTCCTCGTGGGCCCAGGCCGCCACGGAACCTGGCGCCGAATTCACCGCCCGCCGTCGCGGACAACGTCACCCCGTATGGGGAGGGTGGCGGCCCCGGCCGTCCTCGTTTCTCTCACCCGTTTCTTACCGGGGCGACTCCGACACCCGGTTGGCCAGGGCCTTGAACTGCGACCAGGACAGGTCGGGGGTCCGCGGGTCCCAGGTCTTCTGTGCCAGCGCCGCCAGCGGCAGCCGGATCCCGGCGGCCACCTGCTGTGCCGTCTGCGCCTGGGACTGGTCGCACCAGATCGCGAAGCGCGCGCCGGGGATCCGGTCCGGGCCGGTCATGCTCGCGGGCACCGAGACCGGCTGGGTCTTGCGGAGCACCCGCGGGGTCCAGCTCTCGTAGATCCGTTGGCCGGTCGGGTAGAAGAACTGGTTGGGCTCGCCGAGGACGTAGTAGAGGAACTCGTCGTTGAAGTTCATGACGTTGCGGCCCTCGCGCAGGAAGACCGCCGGGTCGCGCTGTCCCAGCTCCTTGCCGGTCCAGTAGTCGACCATCCGGTTCTTGTCGGCGCTCACCGCCGCGCTGGAGAAGAATCCGTCGTTCCAGGCCTCGATCCGGTTCTTGCCCTGCGCCTCGACGGTCTTCTGCCGGTCGTTGAGCCAGCCGGTCGCCAGGTCCTTGATGGTGCCGCCCGCTCCGTACTTCTCCTGTGCGGCCCGGGTGAGCTGCGGATACGTGGTCGACGGCGTGGAGGACAGCAGCGCCTGGTACTCGTCGCCGCCCAGGTGCCAGTAGGCGGGGGCGCCCTTGGGGTTGGTGAACAGGTCGCTCATCTCCCTCAGCAGCGAGTCGATCAGCGGGGCCGCCTTGGGGTTGGAGATGTCGATCGCACCCGGGACCACCGTGCCCGACGCCTTGCGCAGCAGCAGATCCTGATGGTGCTCCAGCACGGCGCCCAGATGGCCGGGCGAGTCCAGCTCCGGGACGACGGAGATGTGCAGGCTGCGGGCGAGCCTGATGATCTGGCGTACCTGCGCCTTGGTGAGGTGGTCCGCCGAGACGACCTCGGGGTGGGTGTCGCTCTGGATGCGGAAGCCCTGGTCGTCGGAGAAGTGCAGCTGGAACTGGTTGAGCTTGAGGTCGGCGATCTCCCGCAGGCGCGCCTCGATCCAGTCCTGACTGAAGGGCTTGCGGGCGTTGTCCAGCGACATCCCGCGCTGCGGACGGTCCGGCCGGTCCTCGATGGTGCCCTCGGGGAGCCCGCCGGCGGCGCGCACGGCCTGCTTCACGGTGCGGGTGCCGTAGAAGATTCCGGCGTCGGTGGGGGCCGTCAGAGTGAGCCGGGCACCGCGGGCGGTGAGGGTGTAGGCCTCGTCGGCCGTGCCCTGGACCGGCACGTTGTCGGCGGTGCTCTTCCCCGTCGCCTTCACCTCGATGTCGCCGGGCCGGATCGTCTTGTCGCCGTAGACGACGTCCAGTCCCCCGAGGTCGCGGGCCATCAGCTGCGCCTCGTCGGCGACATTGCTGTGCTCTCCGGCCGGGACCACCACCCGGGCCTGCCGTGTCGGGCGCCAGCCGCGCCCGTCGGCCCGGCGGAACTCGCGTACGGCGGGGACGACCTGCGGTGTTCCGGTCACCGGTGCCCACGTCGGGGTGGCGGCCGCCTCAGGGTTGACCTTGGCGCTGGTGCTGCCGGGCGCTTCGGTGTCCGCGGTGCCGGAGCAGCCGGTGAGCAGCAGCGCACCGGTGAGCGCCACGGCCGGGAGCGCGGCGCGTGGCGGCCGCTTCGGGTTTGACATCGTGCAATCCTCACTTTTCGGGGCGAAGGCATTGCCAGGTGTACGGAGCCGGTCGTCCACCGAACCCGCGCAAGCTCTCCCGTCCGGGTGAAATTCGCGCATCCGTCGGACAGTGGCCGAGAAGCATCGTTAGCGTGGCGCTCACTTGTTCGTCACCCCTTTCCCAGGGCTCTCCTGGAACCGCCGGGCACCGCCGCGGTGTCATGCCACACACACCACCGCCACACCCGCCGCCGCGGCCACGCGCGTCCCGGCTCCGGTCCGCTCCCCCAGCTTCCGTCAGCCGCCCGCCCCGCACCCGTCGAAGTGATCCGTTCGCATCCGTCCGAGGAGCCCACGCTGTCCGGAGACACCCCGGCCGCCCGGCCGACGACGCTGCACCCCCCGCGGTCGCCGTGGTGCGGCATACCCGCCCAGGCGAGCGGCACCGCCCTGGCCCGCCCAGCGGCCCGGGGACTGGCCCGGCTCAACGCGCTGACCTGCGACGACGCGCTGACCGTGCTGCTCGGCTGCTGCCACAGCCGCCGCTGGGCCGAGCGGGTCGCCGCCCACCGCCCGTACGCCGACACCGCGTCCCTGCTCGCCGCCTGCGACCAGGCCTGCGACGACCTCGCGGCGGCCGACCTGGACGAGGCGCTCGCCGGCGAGTCCCGCCCCCCGCTGCCGCTGACCGCCGCGCGCGGCCCCGGCATGCTCGCCGCCCACACCGCACTGCGCGCCGCGCACGCCGAGTACGAGCGGCGCTTCGGCCACGTCCTGGTGATCTGCCTGGACGGCCTGCGCGAGCACGAACTGCTCGACGAGGTCCTGTGCGCCCTGCGCGCCCGGCTGGACAACGACCCGGCCGGGGAACGCGCGGTCACCGCGCACGAGCTGCGCCGACTGGCCCGCGGCCGACTGGCCCGGCTGGCGGCCTGAGCGGCGGCCCCGGGCGCGCCGCCGCGGACCGGGCCGACCCTCCCCAGGCGCCCCGGGCCCGGAGAATCGGGCCGTACGCCCGGCAAAGTCGGCTTCGTCCTTGTGTGATAGCCCGTTGGTGCCTGTTTGATCACACCTAAGGACCCCCGCGCGAGGAACCGACAGCTCGTCGATACGATGACGAGCGGCCGGTGGACCGTACCCGGCCGGGCCCGACCGACAGAGAAGCCGGCGCGGCCCTAGTCCCCGCTCCCGGAGGGTTCTTCCGTGCCGGCTGGAACGCTGTACCGCGGCCGGGAAGGCATGTGGTCCTGGGTGGCTCATCGAGTCACCGGCGTCCTCATCTTCTTCTTCCTGTTCGTTCACGTCCTCGACACCGCTCTCGTACGTGTCTCCCCCGAGGCCTACGACAACGTCGTTGCGACCTACAAGACGCCGATCGTCAATGTGATGGAGTACGGCCTGGTGGCCGCCATCCTCTTCCACGCGCTCAACGGTCTGCGGGTCATCGCCGTGGACTTCTGGGCCAAGGGCCCGAAGTACCAGAAGCAGATGCTGTGGACCGTCGTCGGCGTCTGGGTCGTGCTGATGGCCGGTGCCTTCTACCCCGTGCTGCAGCACACCCTGCGCACGCTGTTCGGGAGCTGACGCGAGATGTCTGCTGAAACCACCTCCGCAGGTGCCACCGCGGCGGGCGCGACCGACGGCGTCTCGCTCTACGACGTGGACAACCCCGCTCCCGTCATCGAGGCACCGCGCAAGCGCACCAACAAGACCGGTAGCGCGTCCCGAGGCAACTTCGAGATGCAGGCGTGGCTGTTCATGCGGCTGTCCGGCATCGTGCTGGTCGTCCTGGTCCTGGGTCACCTGCTGATCCAGCTCGTCCTCGACGGCGGCGTCTCCAAGATCGGCTTCGCCTTCGTCGCCGGCCGCTGGGCCTCGCCCTTCTGGCAGGTCTGGGACCTGCTGATGCTGTGGCTGGCCATGCTGCACGGCGCCAACGGCCTGCGCACCGTCATCAACGACTACGCGCAGCGGGACAACACCCGCTTCTGGCTGAAGATGCTGCTGTACACCGCGACGGTGTTCACCGTCCTTCTGGGCACGCTGGTGATCTTCACCTTCGACCCGAACATCTCCTGAAGCCGGGGCTGACTGGAACCATGCAGATCCACAAGTACGACACCGTCATCGTCGGCGCCGGCGGCGCGGGGATGCGCGCGGCCATCGAGTCGACCAAGCGCAGCCGCACCGCGGTCCTGACGAAGCTCTACCCGACCCGCTCCCACACCGGCGCCGCCCAGGGCGGTATGGCCGCCGCCCTCGCGAACGTCGAGGAGGACAACTGGGAGTGGCACACCTTCGACACGATCAAGGGTGGCGACTACCTGGTCGACCAGGACGCCGCCGAGATCCTGGCGAAGGAGGCCATCGACGCGGTCCTCGACCTGGAGAAGATGGGCCTGCCGTTCGGCCGCACCCCCAAGGGTGAGATCGACCAGCGCCGCTTCGGCGGTCACTCCCGCAACCACGGCGAGGCCCCGGTCCGCCGTGCCTGCTACTCGGGCGACCGCACCGGCCACATGATCCTCCAGACGCTGTATCAGAACTGCGTCAAGGAGGGTGTGGAGTTCTTCAACGAGTTCTACGTCCTCGACCAGCTGATCGTCGAGGAAGACGGCATCAAGAAGTCCGCGGGCGTCGTCGCCTACGAACTGGCCACCGGCGAGATCCATGTCTTCCAGGCGAAGTCGGTCATCTACGCCTCCGGCGGCACCGGCAAGTTCTTCAAGGTGACCTCCAACGCGCACACCCTCACCGGCGACGGCCAGGCGGCCTGCTACCGCCGCGGGCTGCCGCTGGAGGACATGGAGTTCTTCCAGTTCCACCCGACGGGCATCTGGCGGATGGGCATCCTGCTGACGGAGGGCGCCCGTGGTGAGGGCGGCATCCTCCGCAACAAGGACGGCGAGCGCTTCATGGAGAAGTACGCGCCGGTCATGAAGGACCTCGCCTCGCGTGACGTCGTCTCCCGCTCGATCTACACCGAGATCCGTGAGGGTCGCGGCTGCGGTCCCGAGGGCGACCACGTCTACCTGGACCTCACCCACCTGCCGCCGGAGCAGCTGGACGCCAAGCTCCCGGACATCACCGAGTTCGCGCGGACCTACCTCGGTATCGAGCCCTACACGGACCCGATCCCGATCCAGCCGACCGCGCACTACGCCATGGGCGGCATCCCGACCAACGTCGAGGGCGAGGTGCTGGCCGACAACACCACCGTCGTCCCGGGCCTGTACGCCGCCGGCGAGGTCGCCTGCGTCTCCGTGCACGGCGCCAACCGCCTGGGCACCAACTCGCTGCTGGACATCAACGTGTTCGGCCGCCGGGCCGGTATCGCGGCGGCGGAGTACTCGGCCACGGCCGACTTCGTCGAGCTGCCCGAGGACCCGGCACAGCAGGTCGTCGACCTGGTCGAGCGGCTCCGTGACTCCACCGGCACCGAGCGGGTCACCGAGATCCGCAAGGAGCTCCAGGAGTGCATGGACGCCAACGTGATGGTGTTCCGCACCGAGCAGACGATCAAGACCGCGGTCGAGAAGATCGGCGAGCTGCGCGAGCGCTACCAGAACGTGTCCATCCAGGACAAGGGCAAGCGGTTCAACACCGACCTGCTGGAGGCCGTCGAGCTGGGCAACCTGCTCGAGCTGGCCGAGGTCATGGCGGTCTCCGCGCTGGCCCGCAAGGAGTCCCGCGGCGGTCACTACCGCGAGGACTACCCCAACCGCGACGACGTCAACTTCATGCGGCACACCATGGCGTACCGCGAGGTGGGCGCAGACGGCGCCGAGTCGATCCGCCTCGACTACAAGCCGGTCGTGCAGACCCGCTACCAGCCGATGGAGCGTAAGTACTGATGGCAACCCCGACCCTGGACAAGGCGGCCGAGGCCGGCCAGCCCGAGCCCGGCTTCGCCGACTCCCCGTACATCACCGTCACCTTCCGGATCCGCCGGTTCAACCCGGAGGTCTCCGAGGAGGCCAGCTGGCAGGACTTCCAGCTGGAGATCGACCCCAAGGAGCGCGTCCTGGACGCCCTCCACAAGATCAAGTGGGAGCAGGACGGTTCGCTGACCTTCCGCCGCTCCTGCGCCCACGGCATCTGCGGTTCGGACGCCATGCGGATCAACGGCCGCAACCGTCTGGCCTGCAAGACGCTGATCAAGGACATCAACCCGGAGAAGCCGATCACGGTGGAGGCCATCAAGGGCCTGACCGTGATGAAGGACCTTGTCGTCGACATGGAGCCCTTCTTCCAGGCGTACCGCGATGTGATGCCCTTCCTGATCACGACGGGCAACGAGCCGACCCGTGAGCGCCTGCAGTCCCCCGAGGACCGCGAGCGCTTCGACGACACCACCAAGTGCATCCTGTGCGCCGCCTGCACGTCCTCGTGCCCGGTGTTCTGGAACGACGGCCAGTACTTCGGCCCGGCGGCGATCGTCAACGCGCACCGCTTCATCTTCGACTCGCGTGACGAGGGCGGCGAGCAGCGGCTGGAGATCCTCAACGACAAGGACGGCGTCTGGCGCTGCCGGACGACCTTCAACTGCACGGACGCCTGCCCGCGCGGTATCGAGGTCACCAAGGCGATCCAGGAAGTCAAGCGCGCGCTGATCACCCGCCGCTTCTGACCCCCGCGGCGATCCGGGCCGGGTCCCGGACGCCGATGAGCGCCGGTACGTTGCCGAGGGCCTCGCTTCCGTACAGCCGGAAGCGGGGCCCTTCGGCGTGCTCCGGTGCCCCCGCCGGATACACCAGCACCGGCGGCAGCTCCTCGTCGACCAGCGCCACCGGCTCGTCCCGGCAGAAGTACGACGGGACGAACACCAGCCCCCGCCCCTCCAGACGCAGCTCCCGTTCCACCGGGTAGTCGACCTCCAGCACCGGTGGCCGCCACCGCATCACCGGCCCGAACGTCCGCAGCATCGCCTGCGCCCCGGACTGCGCCAGCGCATGCGCCCGCAACGCCCGGTCCGCGCCCACGTGTTGGGCGATCCGCGGCCAGCTCGGCGCGATCGCCAGATGGTGGTACGTGCGCAGGCTCCGCGCGAGGTGCCGCAGCGCGGCCGGCTCCCCCGCCGCGATCCGGCGCGCCCACCCCGGCAGCGCCCGATGGCCGGACAGCAGCGTCAACTCGGCCCGCAGCCGCGTGCGCGAGGTGCTCATCACGGCCTCCAGCCCGGGTTCGACGCCGTCCTGCGCGGCGAACGGCGTGAGGAAGTCCGGGAAGTATCCGTGCCGGGGCACCAGCGGCATAAGGGTCCGCAGCGGGCCCGGGCCGTGCCGCACCGCATGCTGCCGCCAGGCCGCCAGCGCGGGCTCGGTACGGCTCTCCCGCAGGGCGTGCAGACTCAGGGCCGTCTCCCAGAGCGGGTCGGCTCCGTCGGCCACTGTCGTACGCGCCAGATCCTGTCCGGTGAAGTGCACTCGCAGCACATCAGCCCCCTGCGTCCCCGCCGTTCCCCCGAACGGCGTGCACACGAGGATCTGTCCGGCGGGTGGCTGGTGGCAAGCGCTCGTACGGGTTCCGTTGGGCCCGCGCCCCTGGCGTGCCGGGCTCGTGCCGCCGGGACCGGCGCCCTCGTCCCCGGCGCCGAGTACGCCGAGACGGCCACCGGCCGTCTGCCGATGGTCGAGCGCCCACAGGAGTAGCAGGGCCTCATCGACGCCTTCCTCACCCGGCACGGCCTGTGAGGGCCGAGGCCTCCCCCTCCAGCACCTTGTCCAAGAAGGCGTCCAGATTCCGTACGGTGCGGGCGATCCGCTCGTCCAGCGGCAGCGTCTCCTCGTGCCGCCCGGCGAGCTGGGAGCGCTTGCGTCCCCGGACGTAGAGCGAACACGCCAGATCGGCGCAGAGGTACGTCCCCACGGTGTTGCCCTGCCGCCCCGCCGGGCCCGCCCGGCGCGCGGCGAGCAGGGCGACACCGGACCCCGGGTGGCCGGTCAGGCACACCGAGCACACCGTCGTCTTGGTGAAGGAGCGCCGTACGCCCTGCGGCACCCGCAGCGTCACCCCGACCAGGGCGTCGCCGCGCGGCGCGACCAGGTAGCTCCGGTCCGGCGCCCCGGGATCGCGCCACCCCAAGAAGTCCAGGTCCGCCCACGGCAGGTCGGCCAGGCCCGCGGGCAGATGGAGCCTGCTCGCTTCCCCCTTCGAGCAGTTCACAAAAGAGGCACGTATCGCTTTTTCACCCACGGGATCCATGGAATCGACGCTAACAACGCGGGGGGGGGGGGGGGGGGGGGGGGGGGGGGGGGGGGGGGGGGGGGGGGGGGGGGGGGGGGGGGGGGGGGGGGGGGGGGGGGGGGGCGGCGGGGGGGGGGGGGGGGGGGGGGGGAACGAC
>NZ_JBVIRA010000020.1:133211-155898 GCF_055576575.1 Streptomyces sp. NPDC033270 | reverse complement strand
GGCCGAATCACCGCCCCGCCCCCCCCCCCCACCCCCCCCCCCCACCCCCCCCTCCCCCCCCCCCCCCCCCCCCCCCCCCCCCCCCCCCCCCCCCCCCCCCCCCGGTACTGGATTCCGGGGTGGCTCAGCCCCAGGACTGGCCGCCGGAGCTGCCGCGGCGGCGGACGGCGACCACCACGCCGATGACGATGCCGGCGACGACCAGGACGCCCAGGGCGATACCGCCGATGAGCATCGCCTGGTCCTTGCCGCTCATGGGCGGGTCGGGGTCGGCGCCCTTGTCGGCGCCGGGGACCACGCCCTTCTGCGGCGCCTTGCCCTGCGGCATCGGCAGGGGGCCCTGCGCGGGGCCGTCGGCGATGTCACGCCGGAGGGCGGGGCCGGGCTGGATGAAGCCGTAGCCGTAGTGGGTGTCCGGCAGCTTGAGGTGCTTGTCCTTCTCGGCCTGGGCCAGGCCCGCGGTCTTCACCAGGCGGTTGGCGATCTGGCCGGGGGTGAGGTCGGGGAACTTCTGCTTGAGGAGGGCGGCGGCGGCGGAGACGTAGGCGGTGGCCGCGGAGCTGCCGTCGGCGGTGCGGTAGTCCGCGTCGCTCTTGCCCATGGCCACCGGGATCTTCACCCCGGGGGCGAGCAGGTCGAGGGTGGAGTTGGCGTTGTTGTCGTCGTCCGCCTCGCCGAACTGGTCGACCGATCCGACGCCGATCGCGCCGGGGCAGGCCGCCGGGTAGTTCTTCTTCGGCAGCCCGTCGTTGCCGACACCGGCCACCACCACGACGCCCTTCTCCAGCGCGTAGTGGATGGCCGCGCAGTCGTCGGTGCCCGGGGTGCTCTCGACGTACGACATATTGATCACGTCGGCGCCGTGCTCCACGGCCCAGCGCGTGGCCAGCCCGGAGTTCTTGAACTCGGGGACGGGGAGGATCTTGGCGTCGGGCGCCAGTCCCTTCACGCCTTCGGAGCCACCGGCGCCATGGCCGTGGCCGGCGATGATGCCGGCCATCGCGGTCCCGTGGTCGCGGACGTCCTCCTTCGACCCGAGGTGCTTGGCGTTCTCCTCCTGGGTGGCCTTGCCCCAGTCCGGCCCGGGCAGGAACTGCCCGGTCAGGTCCTGGTGCGTGGTACGGAAGCCGCTGTCGAGGACGGCCACCGTCACGCCCTTGCCGGTGGCCTCCTGCCACAGCTGCCGGGCCCCGAACGCCTCCAGCGGCCACAGATCCTTGCGCACCTGGTCCGCGGATGCGGTTCCGCCCGCGGCCAGCAGCAGCGCCCCGGTCAGCGCAGCCCCCGCCGTCGCGCGCAGTGTTCGGGTGACCCTCATCCTTCGCTCCTTCTTGCTGTGCTGCCCGGGCGGCATTGTTCCGTCCGAGAAATGGCCCCGCACTGCTGAGTGCGGGGCCATGCCTCTTTGGCCGCATGCGACGCTATCGTCGGCCTACTCGATGACGCGAGGGGCCACATTACGCTTCGAGGCCCAGGTCTCCTCGTCCTCGACGAGGTAATCGGGGCGCTGCCCGGTGGTGCGCTCCTTGTCGCCCTTCTTGTCCTTGCCCTTGGCACCGGCGGCGCCCGCCTGCATGCCACCGCGGCTGCGGTGCAGACCGGAGCCGCCCTGCTTCGCGCCGCCGGCCGGGCCGCCCGGCTTGCCCATCAGACCGCCGCGGGTACGCGCCTGCGGACCGCGTCCGGCCGCGCCCTTGGCGCCGCCCGCCTTACCGGCCGCGCCTTGCGCACCCGGCATACCGCCGCCGCGCATCCCGCCGGCGCTCGTGCCGCCACGGGGCACGCCGATCACGCCGGGCGGAACCATGCCGCCGGGGAAGCCGCCTGTACCGCCGGACACACCGTGCGAGCCGCCGGTCGATCCGCCGCCGAGACCGCCTCCGCCGACCGTCGGCGGGGTCAGGGTGGCGCCCTGGACGCTGTCGAGTCCGGTGTTCACGGGCAGTTCCGGCCGGCTGATCTTCGGGCCGTCGAACCCTTCCGGAACGGCACCGCCGCCCGCCCCGTTGAGCCTGTTCGGCGCTTGCGCCGACGACGGCTTGGGGTGCGTACCGCCGACCACCGGCATGTTCACCGGGGAGGGCGCGGGCCGGGAGGAGGGCTCCTTGGGCCAGTCGCCGACGGGGCCGCCCGGGTCGACCCCCTCGTGGAGGACCCCTGCGTGGCCGTCGTAGTTGGCGGCCAGCTCGTCCATCACGATGACCGCCTCGACCTGGCGCTCCTTGGTCAGGGACAGGCTGTCCCTGTTGAGCTCCAGCGCCATGCGGGTGTCCATCTTGGGATCGGCCATGTCCCGCTTGAACTGGCTGTCGTCGCCGCTGTCGTCGGTCGCCCGGTCCACGACACCCGGGTCGTGGATCTTCGACATGGCCTTCTTGGCCTCGCGGAGGTTGTGGGCGACGCCGAGTTCGGGGCCCGCGGTGCGGGTGCCGATCAGCGTGCGCTCGACGACCCGGGCATGGCCGTAGGTCCGGTCGATCTTCTCCAGGACCTTGCCGGCCTCCTTGCGGAACGCCTTGGCCGCCGAGCCCTCCCAGTGCGCGGTCGCGTGGTCGACGGCGTCCATGAAGGCCTTGCGGATGCCGCCGTCGCCGTCCTGGCCCGCGAGCCGGTCGGCGGAGGCGCGCCAGTGGCCGCCGGAGGTCTCGATCGCGTCGGGGTTGGCGTTCTCGATCATCGCGCGGAGCGCGTCGAGGCCGTGGTGGTGGAAGTCGGAAGGAGACCGGCGCGTGGGGGTGTGGCCCTTGAACGACTTCAGCCGCTCGTCCCGCTCGTGCTCCTTGCGCTGCCGCTCCATCGCCTTGGCGCTTTCCATCTCCTGCTTGGCGTCAACCACGCAGGCCCCCCTTCGTCTTCATCTCCGCCTCTCGTGCGTGCATCGCCCCGGTCCGTCAGCCGTTCATCGAGGTCTTGGCGGCGTGCTCCTGGTCCTCGTACGCGCCCCGGCTGGCTTCGGTCTTCTCGCCGAACTTGTGGATGAGGTCCTGGAGCGCGTTGATGACCTGCGACATGTACTCCTGCATGTCGTCGTGGGCGCCGGCGAGGTCGTTCGCCTCGAGGAAGTTGATCCCGAACGCCGACCTCGGGATCGTGGTGCTGTACTTCACCTTCTGGCTGGGCTCGTCCATGTCGGCCCGCAGGCGCCGGAGCTGGCGCACGACGCCGTCCAGTTCGTCGAGGTCGACCTTGAACCGCTCACTCATTACCGCTCCCCGTTTCCCCGCGTGCCCCGCTCGCCCCCTCGCACCGCCTGTGAGTCCGCCACGCTAAGGGCAACATAAAGTCAATAAATACTAGGGAGTCGGCTCCCTCGATCGCAAGATCGAAAGTCAGGATCTGTCCGATTTGGTGCGGGATCACACCACAGTTTGTCGACGGGTTGTTACCTGGGCGGCGGAACCCCTGCACAGGCCGATCACGCCCGCAGGGAAGCCAGTTCGACCACCGTCACGTCCGGCGGCGCTCCCACCCGTACGGGCGGCCCCCAGGCGCCCGCGCCGCGCGTGACGTAGAGCTGGGTGTCGCCGTAGCGCTCCAGGCCGGCGACGGTGGGGTTGGCGGCCGCGGCGACGTAGGTGAAGGGCCACATCTGGCCGCCGTGGGTGTGGCCGGAGAGCTGCAGGTCCACGCCGTAGCGGACGGTGTCGTGGATGGTGACCGGCTGGTGGGCCAGCAGGACGACGGCCCGGGCGGGGTCCCGGTCGCCCAGGGCCAGTTCGTAGTCCGGGCCCGCGTGCTCGCTCGCGCCGGCCAGGTCGTTGACGCCCGCGAGGTCGAACCCGGGCAGCCCGGTGCGCGCGTTCTCCAGCGGGTGGATCCCCAACTCCCTTACGTGCTCGACCCATGGGGCGGCACCCGAGTAGTACTCGTGGTTGCCGGTGACGAAGTACGCGCCGTGCCGGGAGCGCAGCTCGCGCAGCGGTTCCGCGGCCGGCGCGAGGTCGGCGACGCTGCCGTCGACCAGGTCGCCGACGATGGCCACCAGATCGGGGCCGGTCCGGTTGATCGTCTCGACGACGCGCCGGGTGTGGGCGCGGCCGAGGGTCGGCCCGAGGTGGATGTCGCTGACGACCGCGATACGGAAACCGTGGGCGGCGCGCGGCAGTTTGGCCAGCGGAACGGTGACCCGCTTGACGGACGGGCCGCGCAGCGTCGTCGCGGTGCCGTACCCGACGGTGGCCGTGGCGGCCAGGGTCGCGCCGGCCGCGACCGCCCGCGCCAGGAACAGCCGCCGGGGCGGTACGGCGACCGGCGGCAGCGCGGGCGTACCGGGCGGCAGGAGGGTGGGGGCCGAGGAGGGGGCCGCGGCGGCAGGCGGGTCGGCGGGCGCCGGCCGCGCCGGTACGGCGGCCTGCGCGGCCGCGGGGGCCTGCCGCCCGCCGGCCTGCCGCGTCCGGGACACCCTCGGCCACACCGCCCGTACGGCCTCCCCCACCAGCAGTCCCAGCGTCAGATAGACCATCAGCGCCAGCCAGAGGTATCCGGGCCAGGCGAGCGCCTGTTGGACGGCGAAGGGCAGGCCGACGCGTCCGGAGAGCGGTGCGGCGAGGGCGACCAGCGGCAGCGCGAACAGGGCTGCGGTGCCCGCGCGGCGCGGCCGGCCGCCCGGTGCGGTGGTATCGCGGACGAGCCGGCACCACAGGTACCGGTGCACGCCGAAGAACAGCCCGAGTACCGGGACCACGATCAGGGCGAAGATCACGGCGCCTCCCCTGGCAGTTGCGTGCTCTCCCAGCGGAGCACGCTATAGCCCCGCCCGTACGGGACGACCGGGGGCACGCGGACCGGGCCGGCCCCGGCACAGCGGGAATCGCGCAACTCGCGGAAACCGCACGGCCGTCGGCGGCATCCTGGGTACCGCACGCAACCGCACGGCACTCCCGGGATCCCGGAGGCGACGCACTGATGGCGACCACCACACCCGACCCGCGGCACGGCGGCACCCGGGACGGATCGGACGACGGAGCACCCGGCGCCGCGCCGCCGGACGGGCAGGACCGGATCGTGGCGACCATGAGTGCGCTCCAGGCGGACCTGGCCCGCTCCGAGGGCAAGGCGAGCCTGCTGCTGGCCCTGTCCGGGGCGGCACTGGTCGCGCTGGTCTCGGCGGCCGGCAGCCTGCGCCTGACGGTGCCCGCCGCCGTGGCCGGGGCGCTCGGCACCGCCGCGCTGCTGGCCGCGACCGTGCTGCTGCTGCTCGCGGTCCGCCCGGACCTCGGGGGCAGCGGCTGGACGAGCTGGTCGCGGCTGAGCGTCGGGCAGCTGCGCGAGCGGCTGGCGGCCGGCTATCAGGTGGACCATCTGAGGTTCATGGCCGCGCTGGCCGCCCGGAAGTTCCGGCTGATCCGGGCGGCGGTGGACTGCCTGCTCGCCGGCGTCGGCCTGCTGGCGCTGACGGCCGTGCTGATGCGGACGACCTGACCGGCCGCCCCCGCCGCGGGGCACGGGGCCACCGGCCGGATACTGGCAGGACAGGCTCCCCCGCGCTTAAGGACTCACCCCATGAAGCTCAGCCGCCCCGTCTCCTGGTTCCTCCTCGCCTTCGGCGCCTGGTCATGGGTGGTGTGGGTGACCTTCGTCAAGAACCTGCTCAAGGACGCCAGCGGACTGGCCTTCGACCACGGCGACCCCACCGCGTACTTCTGGGTCCACCTCGCCCTGGCCATCACGTCGTTCCTGCTGGGCACCGCCATCGGCGTGATCGGGTTCCGGGGCCTGCGCGCACTGCGCCGGGAGTCGGCGGGGGCGGCGACGAAGAGCTGACCGTGCCGGGCGCCGGCCCCGGCAGGACCGGGGCCGGCGCCCCCTCTTCCGTGCGGGGCGGCGCCGCCGTACCGTCGAGACATGGCCCGTAGGCCCGCAGGGGATTCCCTGCGGTAGTCACCCGCCCCGGCCGCACGACCGTCCAGGTCTCCGCGGCCGGGGCGGTGGCTTGAGCGCCGTTCCTGTGCGCACGTGGCCCCACCAGGTACCGGGCACCGGGCACCGGCCTCTTCCTCAGCCGTCGCGCGCCCCGTCGGCCTTCCTGAGCGAGGTCGCCGGCTCATGAGTGATTTCACATCCCGGACCCACGGCTTGGGGATCCCTACGGGTCCGGCTGACGTCTTTGAACCCGTGGACTACGTCGACGTGCTCGCCGCCGGGCGGCGACACGCGCGGTGTCATGCGCTCCGACCTGCTCTTTCGTCCAGTCCCTGCGGTGATGGCCAGTTATGTGTGAAAGGTGACCCAGATGAACCAGCTCCACACCCCGAAGGCGAGCGGGAACCAGGACCGGGGGCGGGAGGGCTTCACGAGTTCCGGCAGGGGCGGCGGCTCCATCCGGCGGTCCGCAGGGGCACTCTTCCGTGGGGTGCTGTCGGCATCGCGGGCAATGGGGGGTACGTTCAGCGACGTGCCGACGACCTTCCGTGCTTCCCCGGCTTCCCTGCACCCGATCACGCCGACCGCCTCCGCCGCGCCGAGCACCGCCGGCGCGGCCGGTGGCACCGGGCCTGCGGCGCGTAACGGCCTTCCCGTACGCACCGTCGCCGCACTGGCCGCCTCCGGGCTGCTGGCCGCCCCGCTGCTGGCCGGCACCGCGTACGCCGATCCCAAGGCGCCCGCCCCTCCGACGAAGATGTCGCGGATGGGCGGGGACCGGCTGGGCATGCCCGGCGTCCAGGTGCAGCTCAAGCCCGGTGCGCCCAAGCTGCCGGGACCGGACGCGCTGACCGCCCGCTCGTGGATCGTCTCCGACGCCGAGTCGGGCAAGGTGCTGGCCGCCAAGAACCCGCACTGGCAGCTGGCGCCGGCCAGCACGCTGAAGATGCTGTTCGCGGACACGGTGCTGCCGAAGTTCCCCAAGAACCGGAAGTACACCGTCAAGCCCGCCGACCTGGAGGGCATGGGTGTGGGCAGCAGCCTGGTCGGGATAAAGGAGAACCTGAGCTACACGGTCCACGACCTGTGGCTCGGAGTCTTCCTGCGCTCCGGCAACGACGCGGTGCACACCCTCTCGGCGATGAACGGCGGAACGGAGGCCACCGTCATGCAGATGCAGAAGCACGCCAAGGAACTGAACGCCAACGACACCCATGTGGTGACACCTGACGGATACGACGCGCCGGGGCAGGTCTCCAGCGCCTACGACCTGAGCCTGTTCGCCCGGTCGGGCCTGCAGAACGCCGACTTCCGCGAGTACTGCTCGACGGCGTTCGCGCAGTTCCCCGGGGACAAGGGCAAGGACGGCAAGCGGGCGACGTTCGGCATCCAGAACACCAACCGACTGCTCAGCGGCGATTACGACATGAAGCCGTACCCGGGCATCGCGGGCGTGAAGAACGGCTCGACCACCAACGCCGGGTCGACCTTCACCGGCGTGGCCCAACGGGGCGAGCGCAAGCTGCTGGTGACGGTCATGAACCCGGCGAAGAAGGAGCACAACGAGGCCTACAAGGAGGCCGCCAAGCTGCTCGACTGGGGCTTCGCCGCGGCCGACAAGGTCGAGCCGGTCGGCCGGCTCGTCGGGCCGCGGAGCCAGGACGACGGCACCGGCGCGGAGGGCACCAAGGGCAAGGGTGCAAACGACAGCGCCCAGGCCGAGCTGAACGGCACCGGCGGCGGGGGCGGCGCATGGACCGCGATCGCGGTCACCGGTGGCGTGATGGCCCTGGTCGGCATCGTGGCGCTGGCCGTGCACCGCCGCCGGCCGCTGCCGGACCTCGTACGGGGCCGCGGTCGCGAGCGGGGGCGGCGCTCGGGGCGCTGATCCGGCTCCGGCCGGGGCCGGGGCGGGACCGATGCCGCGTCATACGCTCTCCCGCCCCGCCGTCCCGTCCGGCCCCTCGCCCTGCCGGCCCTTCTCCCCGTCGTCCTCCTCGGCGCCCTTCTCAGCGCTCTTCTCAGCGCTCTTCTCCCCGGCCGTGGCGGTCCAAGAGGCGCAGTACACCAGCAGCTTGGCGGTGAAGTTGATCCACAGCAGCAGGGCGATCGGGGTGCCGAAGGCGCCGTACACGCTGCGTGCGGCGACGCCCCGGAGGTAGCCGCTCAGCAGCAGCTTCAGCAGTTCGAAGCCGATGGCGCCCATGAAGCTCGCGACCACGACGACCCGGCGCCGGGGGCGGACGCCGGGGAGTTCGGTCAGGACGTAGGCGAGCAGCACGAAGTCGGCGAGGACGGCGATGCAGAAGCCGGCGGCCTTGAGCAGGACGGCGCCGAGCCCGTCCTCGGGCAGGCCGATCGCCTCCGCCGCCCGGTCGACCGCCGCGTTCGCGAAGACCGAGCAGCCCAGCGAGAGCACGGCGACACCGCCGAGCCCCAGCAGCACTGCGCCGTCCCGGAGCTTGCCGAGGAAGAAGTTGGTGTCCTCGTCGCCCTTCTCCCATACGGCGCGCAGGCAGTCGCGCAGCGACTCGACCCAGCCGAGGCCGGTCAGCAGCAGCGCGGCGCCGGCGACCAGGCCGACGGTGGCGGCGTTGTCGACCAGCGTGACCAGATCGAGCTGGCCGGAGATGCCGGGGACCTGTTCGGCGAGCTTGGCCTGCAGCGTGTGCAGCTGGCTGTCGCCGAGCAGCGCGGCACCGATCGCGGCGGCGACGGTGAGCAGCGGGAAGAGGGCGATGAAGCTGGTGAAGGTGATCGCGGCGGCGAGCCTGGTCCAGTGCACCCGCAGCATGCGTTCGTAGGCGTGCCAGAGGTGGGTGGTCATCAGCCGGCGGACGGCCGGTCCGATCACCGGAAGCTTGCTCAACCACTCCATGGCGTTCCCCTCGTCGCGCTCCGAGAGATCGAAACTACGCCACGTAACGAAGTGGGTCGCTCAGCAGGACGGCGCGGGCGGGCGGGAGAGATCCACCGCCTGGCGCGGGACGCCGCCGGCCTGCGGGCCGAAGGGGTACTCCCGCTCCAGGCGCCACACCGCGTCCGTGCCCTGCTCGTACAGGGCGAAGCCGCCGATCGTCCAGGTCGCGGAGAAGTCCCCGAGCTCGCGCTGGGCGCGGTCCATGGCGTCCTCGGCGATGCCGTGGGCGACGGTGACATGCGGGTGGTAGGGGAACTGCAGCTCGCGGGCGCAGGGGCCGGAGGCGGCGCGGACCCGGGCCTGCAGGGCGGTGCAGCCCGCCTCGCCCTCGGCGACCTTGACGAAGACGACCGGGGAGAGCGGGCGGAAGGTGCCGGTGCCCTCCAGGCGGAGCGGGAAGGGGCGGAAGGCGGCCGCGACCGCGGCGAGGTGGCGTTCGATGCCGGGCAGCGCCTCGGCGTGCACCTCGGTCGGCGGCAGGAGGGTGATATGCGTGGGGATGCCGTGCGCGGCGGGGTCCCCGAAGCCCTCGCGCTTCCGCTGCAGGAAGCTGCCGTACGGCTCCGGGACCGCGATCGAAACGCCCAGCGTTACGGTCCCCACTGCGTTCTCCCTCCTGACGTGTGTGCGGCACGCTCGCGCACCCTCATAGTGTGCCGGGTGCGCGCCCTTCGCGGGGAGCGTCCCCGGCCCTGTGACAAACAGGGCCGCGGGCCCCCGCAGGTGGGGACCCAGGGCTCTGTGCGGCCCGTCCGGCGGGTTCGTGCGGCCGCGCGGACGGGTCCCGTCAGTGCTTGGCCGGCAGGAATCCGAGCCGGTCATAGGTGGTGGCGAGGGTCTCGGCGGCGACCGCGCGGGCCTTCTCGGCACCCTTGGCCAGGATCGAGTCCAGCGTCTCGGGGTCGTCCAGATATTCCTGCGTACGGTCCCGGAACGGTGTGACGAATTCGACCATCACCTCGGCGAGATCGGTCTTGAGGGCGCCGTACATCTTGCCCTCGTACTTCTGCTCCAGCTCCGGGATCGAGGTGCCCGTGAGGGAGGAGTAGATCGTCAGGAGGTTGGAGACGCCCGGCTTGTTCTCGGTGTCGTAGCGGATCACCGTGTCGGTGTCCGTGACCGCGCTCTTGACCTTCTTCGCGGAGACCTTCGGCTCGTCGAGGAGGTTGATCAGGCCCTTGGCGCTGGAGGCCGACTTGCTCATCTTGGCCGACGGGTCCTGCAGGTCGTAGATCTTCGCCGTCTCCTTGAGGATGTACGGCGCCGGGATGGTGAAGGTGTCGCCGTAGCGGGCGTTGAAGCGCTCGGCGAGGTCGCGGGTCAGCTCGATGTGCTGGCGCTGGTCCTCGCCCACCGGGACCTGGTGGGCCTGGTAGAGGAGGATGTCGGCGATCTGCAGGATCGGGTACGTGAACAGGCCGACGGAGGTGCGGTCGGCGCCCTGCTTGGCGGCCTTGTCCTTGAACTGGGTCATCCGGGACGCCTCGCCGAAGCCGGTCAGGCAGTTCATGACCCAGCCGAGCTGGGCGTGCTCGGGCACATGGCTCTGCACGAAGAGCGTGCAGCGCTCCGGGTCGAGCCCGGCGGCCAGCAGCTGGGCGGCGGCGATCCGGGTGTTCTGCCGCAGCTCGGCGGGGTCCTGCGGAACGGTGATCGCATGCAGGTCGACGACCATGTAGAAGGCGTCGTGAGCCTCCTGCAGCGCCACCCACTGGCGGACGGCACCGAGGTAGTTGCCGAGGTGGAAGGAGCCGGCGGTGGGCTGAATGCCGGAGAGCACACGCGGACGTTCGAGAGCCATGGACCGATTGTCTCAGGTCTGCGGGTGCTCCCCGGCGCGTGGTCGGGGAGTGGATCGACGGCCTGCCGGACGGCCGTCGTCAGGGAGTCGTCAGCGCGTCGCCAGCCCCGGCGCCGGGTAGCCGGCCATCAGCTCCGCGACCTCCCCCCGGACCGCCGCCAGGGCCGCCTCGTCGTCCGCCTTCGCGGCCGTCACGCCCCGCTCGATCCACTCCGCGACCTGCGGCATCAGCTCCGTGCCCAGCCCCCGCGAGGTGAGCGACGGCGTACCGATCCGGATGCCCGACGGGTCGAAGGGCTTGCGCGGGTCGAACGGGACGGTGTTGTAGTTGACGACGATCCCGGCCCGGTCCAGCGCCTTGGCGGCGACCTTGCCCGGCACGTCCTTGCCGGTCAGATCGATCAGCACCAGGTGGTTGTCGGTACCACCGGAGACCAGGTCGAAGCCGCGGGCCAGCAGCGCCTCGGCGAGCGCCTTGGCGTTGGCGACGACGGCGTGCGCGTAGTCCCGGAAGGCGGGCGCGGCGGCCTCGCGCAGGGCGACCGCGATGGCGGCGGTGGTGTGGTTGTGCGGGCCGCCCTGGAGGCCGGGGAAGACGGCCTTGTCGATGGCCTTGGCGTGGCTCGCGCGGGACATCAGCATCGCGCCGCGCGGCCCGCGCAGGGTCTTGTGCGTCGTCGTGGAGATCACGTCGGCGTGCGGTACGGGCGAGGGGTGGGCGCCGCCCGCGATCAGACCGGCGATATGGGCGATGTCCGCGACGAGTACCGCGCCGACCTCCCGTGCGATCTCGCCGAAGGCGGCGAAGTCGATGGTGCGGGGGACGGCCGTGCCGCCACAGAAGATGATCTTCGGGCGCTCCTTGTGGGCGAGGTCGCGCACCTCGTCGAAGTCGATGAGCCCGCTGTCGGCGCGTACGCCGTACTGGACGCCGCGGAACCAGGTGCCGGTGGCCGAGACGCCCCAGCCGTGGGTGAGGTGGCCGCCCATCGGCAGCGCCATGCCCAGCACGGTGTCGCCGGGCTCGGCGAAGGCCAGGTACGCGGCGAGGTTGGCGGGTGAGCCGGAGTACGGCTGGACGTTGGCGTGTTCGACGCCGAAGACGGCCTTGGCGCGCTCGACGGCCAGCGTCTCGACGCGGTCGATGTTCTGCTGGCCTTCGTAGTAGCGACGGCCCGCGTACCCCTCGCTGTACTTGTTCTGCAGGACCGTGCCGGTGGCTTCCAGGACGGCGGCGGAGACGTAGTTCTCGCTGGGGATCAGCCGCAGGGTGTCGGCCTGGAGCCGCTCCTCGGCGCCTACGAGGGCGGCGAGTTCGGGATCGGCGGCGTGCAGCGCGGGATGGGAAAGGGGCAGTGACATGGCGTCCTCCGGGGCGCTCGATCGGTGGTCCGGTCGGGTCCCGGGTGCCCAGGCGGGCGGCACCTCGTGATGGTGTCCTCGCACCGCTCCCTCGGGGTCGATTCCCCGTACGCCAGTCGCGGTACGCACCGCCGAGTCTAGGGGTGTCCCGCCGATCCCCGGGCGCCGGCCCGCGCCTTTCCCCGGACGGGCCCCGGACGCCCGCCCGTGTCACCCCGGCGTCGGAACACCGAACCGCCGCAACAGCTTCCGAACAATCCACCTACGCGGCACTATAGAGGGGCATCTCGGTGCATATGCCCCGTAGGGCCTACCGAAACGGAGTCACCGGTGACGTCAACGGAACGCGGCATCGCCGCCGCCGAAGCCCACAGCGCGCACACCTACCACCCGCTGCCGGTCGTCGTGGCCACCGCCGAGGGCGCCTGGATGACGGACGTGGAGGGCCGGCGCTATCTCGACATGCTCGCCGGGTACTCCGCGCTGAACTTCGGGCACGGCAACCGTCGTCTGCTGGACGCCGCCAAGGCCCAGCTGGAACGGGTCACGCTCACCTCGCGCGCCTTCCACCACGACCGGTTCGCGGACTTCTGCGCCGCGCTGGCCGAACTGTGCGGGATGGAGCTGGTGCTGCCGATGAACACCGGCGCCGAGGCGGTCGAGACGGCCGTCAAGACGGCCCGCAAGTGGGGCTACCAGGTGAAGGGCGTCCCGGACGGCCTGGCCAAGATCGTCGTCGCGGAGAACAACTTCCACGGCCGGACCACCACCATCGTCTCCTTCTCCACCGACCCCGAGGCCCGCGCCGGCTTCGGCCCGTACACCCCCGGCTTCGAGATCGTCCCGTACGGCGACCTGGCGGCGCTGGAGGCGGCCGTCGACGACCACACGGTCGCCGTCCTCCTGGAGCCGATCCAGGGCGAGGCGGGCGTGCTGGTGCCGCCGCCGGGCTACCTGGCGGGCGTGCGGGAGCTGACCCGCCGCCGGAACGTGCTGTTCGTCGCCGACGAGATCCAGTCCGGGCTGGGCCGTACGGGCCGGACCTTTGCCTGCGAGCACGAGGGCGTGGTGCCCGACATGTACGTACTGGGCAAGGCGCTGGGCGGCGGAGTGGTGCCGGTGTCGGCGGTGGTCTCCTCCCGCGAGGTGCTCGGGGTCTACGCGCCCGGCGAGCACGGCTCGACGTTCGGCGGCAACCCGCTCGCCTGCGCGGTGGCGCTGGAGGTCATCGCGATGCTGCGGACCGGTGAACTCCAGCAGCACGCGGCGGAGTTGGGCGAGCATCTGCACGCCGAGCTGGGGCTGCTGGTGGGCGACGGCACGGTGGACGCGGTACGCGGCCGTGGGCTGTGGGCGGGCGTGGACATCAACCCCGCGCGCGGCACCGGACGGGACATCTCCGAGCAGCTGATGGCGCGGGGCGTACTGGTCAAGGACACCCACGGCGCGACGATCAGGATCGCCCCGCCGCTGGTGATCAGCAAGGAGGACCTGGACTGGGGGCTGGCCCGGCTGCGGGAGGTGCTGGAGGGGTAGCGCGGGCGCCGCGAGCACGCAGCGGGCGACCGGCGGGCCGAAGGCCCTGGCCGCTCGCTGCGCCATGTGGCACCCGGGCACGCGGCGGCGCCGGGCGCGCGGTGGCGCGCGGGCACGCGGCGATGCGCCTCAGCGGATCACATGCGGCACGAAGCGCGCGTACTCGTCCGTGACCGGTCCGGACGACTCGCGGATGCCCAGCCCCGCCGCCTCGTCCTCGACGACCCAGGCGCCGAGGACGACACGGTTGCCGGCGAAGTCCGGCAGCGGCGCCAGCTCCTGGTAGCAGCACGGGTCTTCGGGCCCGCGCAGCACCGGGGCGGCGCCCGGCTCGTGCAGCGTGACGCCGGCGCCCTCCCTGCCGAGCAGCGGCTTGGCCGCGTAGCCACGGGTGTGCGCCAGCTCGCGCGGCCCGTCGAGGTACGCGGGCAGCAGGTTCGGATGTCCGGGGTAGAGCTCCCACAGGACCGCCAGCAGCGCCTTGTTGGACAGCAGCATCTTCCAGGCGGGTTCGATCCAGAGGGTGGAGCCGGTGCCGCCGCCGTTGTCGAGGGTGTCCAGGACGTACGGGCCGAAGTCGTCGGTGGCCAGCCACTCCCACGGGTAGAGCTTGAAGCACGCCCGCATGAAGCGCAGCCGCTGGTCGACGAAGCGGCCCGAGAGCCGGTCCCAGCCGATGTCCTCCATCGAGATGGCGACCGTCTCCAGGCCCGCCTGCTGCGCCGTCTCCTCCAGATACGCGACGGTCATCAGATCCTCGCCGAGCTCGTCGCCCGCGGAGTGCGCGAAGTGCAACGGCGCACCGGGCGGCAGCAGCGGGGCCTGCCGCTTCCAGGCCGCCACCAGCCGCTCGTGCAGCGAGTTCCACTGGTCGGCGCCCGGGAAGCGCTCCTCCATCCAGAACCACTGCGGGCTGGCGGCCTCGACCAGCGAGGTCGGCGTATCGGCGTTGTACTCCAGCATCCTGGCCGGGCCGGTGCCGTCGTAGTGCAGATCGAACCGCCCGTAGAGGGACGGCAGTTCCTCGCGCCGGCGCCAGGACTCGGCGACCAGCTCCACCAGCCGGGGATCGTCGATGCCGAGGTCGGCGAAGCGGCCCCGCTCGACGATGTGCGCGGCCGCGGCCAGGCACATGCCGTGCAGCTCCTCGACGACCTCCTCCAGGGCCTCGACCTCGGGGAGGGTGAACGCGTAGTACGCGCTCTCGTCCCAGTACGGCCGCAGGGAATCGTCCGGGTAGCGGGTGAGCGGGTAGATCAGCCCCTGCGCCTCGACGGTCTGCTGCCAGCCGGGGCGGGGCTCGATGGTGTGGCGTTCCATGCCGTGTCCCGGCCGCTCAGCCGCCGAAGGAGCCGTGCCGGCCCCCGCCGCTGCCGTGCGACCCCGAGCAGCCGAAGCCGCCGCGGTTGACGGCCGAGCTCTTGCTGAAGGTGCCGTCGGCGGCGTAACTGCCGCCCTTGTTGCTCGGGTCGTAGTACCACTGGCCGTCGACGGGCTTCTTGCCCGCCCCGCCGCCCCGGCCGCTCGTGCCGTATCCGCCGCCGCTCGAAGTGCTGCCTGTGCTGGACGAGCCGCCGCCCGCCGAGCAGTTCTTGGAGTCGACGATGCGGTAGCCCTTGACCATGTCGTAGCTGTTGCGGTCGACGCAGCGCTTGTCGGGCTCGGAGCCGCAGGACGTCAGGGCCGCGGCGAGCGCGCCCATGCCTCCCAGGATCACCGTGCTCGACCGCAGCCGCCGACGTGCCTTTTCGGCCATGTCTTCCCGCTTCCCCCGTGGACGTACTTCGGTCGTACATCGGACGTACATCGTTGTGACTCCGGCCAAGCCTAGAGACCGGCTCCCCTCGCCCTCGCTACGCCCCCGTCCTGATTCCGACTGGTTCCGACTCGTCCCCCTGCGGTCGCCTCACGGCCCTGGTGAGGGATCTGCCCCCTCCCGTCCGCTGTGTGCCACGGCTGTGTGCCACGACGTCGAACGGGGCGGGGCGGGTGGCGGCCGGCCGGCCCCGGCCATCACGCCGGTCGCATCCTCGGGGCAGGGCGCGATGCACGAAACCGGCTTGACCCTCACGCTGCGTGAGGCTGGAGAGTCACGTGCATGAGCGACTACTACAACGCGTTCGAGACGAGCCCCGTGCCCGCCCCCGGCCCGGATGCCGTTCCGCCGGAGCCGTTCCGTGGCATCTACGGAATGCCCGCGTTCGTGACGATCCCCACGAGCGACCTGGCGGCATCGGTGGACTTCTGGGTCCGTGGGCTCGGGTTCTTCGAACTCTTCAGCATCCCCGGCACGCTGGTGCATCTGCGCCGGTGGGCGTTCCAGGACGTACTCCTCCTCCACGCGGACCGCGTTCCGGAGCAGGCACCGGCGATGAGCTTCAGTTTCGCGTGCGTGCTCAGCCAGGTCGATCCCGTTGTCGAGGCCTGTCGCGCACTGCGCCCGGACTCGGTCGACGGTCCACGGGACACTCCCTGGAACACCCGCGATGTGGAGGTGATCACCCCCGAGAACGCCCGGATCGTCTTCACTGCGGCGAAGCCCTTCGATCCGGCCAGTCAGGAGGCAAGGAACCTCGAAGCCATCGGCATCCGCCCACCGGGTGCCGGTCTCGGCGACAATGAGGATCATGCCTGACACCACTGACGCCGATGGCCTGACCGTCGGTCAGGTCTCGGCGCGTCTGGGCGTGACGGTCCGCGCGCTGCACCACTGGGACGAGATCGGCCTGGCGCGGCCGTCGCTGCGGACGGCCGCCGGATACCGGCTCTACACCGCTGGTGATCTGGAACGCCTGCACCGCATCGTCGTCTACCGTGAGATCGGTCTCGGCCTGGACAGGATCCGGGCCGTCCTGGACGACTCGACCGCAGACGTGCCCGGTGCGTTGCGCGCGCAGCGCACCCAGGTCGCCGAACGGATCGACCGCCTCCAGCAGCTCAGCGCCGGACTGGATCGGATGATCGACGCCCACGAGCGCGGCCTGCTGCTGACCATCGAGCAGCAGGCCGCGGTCTTCGGCCCCCAGTGGAACCCTCACTGGCCCGCCGAGGCCCGTCAGCGCTACGGAGACACCACGCAATGGCGGCAGTACGCCGAACGCTCGGCCTCGCGCGGTCCGGAGGAGTGGCAGGCCGTCGCCGACGCCACCACCGCCCTCGACCGCGCCCTCGGGGAGGCGATGGACGCCGGCGTCACACCTGGTAGCCCGGAAGCGAGTCAACTCGTCGAGCGGCACCGCGAGGTCTTTGCCGCGTACTTTCCCCTCACCAGGCAGATGCAGGTCTGTCTCGGCCGCATGTACGAGGCCGATCCGGCATTCGCCGCCCATTACGACGGCATCCGCGCCGGCCTTGCCGCGTGGTTCCGTCGCATCGTCGACGCCGACGCGCGTGCCCACGGCATCGACCCCGACACCGCGACCTGGCAGTAGAGCGCGGGGCCGGAAGCCTGCGCCCGCGGGGGGTACTCCTAGGCTGGCCGCATGACCGACAGCACCCCGGCGCCGGGCCCGATATCCGACGAGCTGACGCTGCGCCATCCTGCGGCGTCGGACCATCCGCGCCTCCAGATGGCCCTGGCCGACTGGTGGGGCGGACTGGGCGGTGAAGCGGGCGCACTGCAACGGACGTTGCTGGTGCCGCGCCTGTTCCTGCAGCACTTCGCCGACACCAGCTTCCTCGTCGAGCGCCCCGACGGCACCCTGCACGCCTTCCTGATCGGCTTCCTGTCCCAGACCGACCCGCACACGGCCTACATCCACTTCGTCGGTGTGTGCCCCGACGGCAAGCGCAGCGGTGTCGGCAGCGCGCTGTACGAGCGCTTCTTCGCCCTCGCCCGGGAGGCGGGCCGCAGCCGGGTCCGCTGCATCACCAGCCCCAACAACCGCGACTCCATCGCGTACCACACCCGTATGGGCTTCCGGCTGGAGCCGGGTGACCGGACCGACGACGGCGTACCGGTGCACACGGACTACGACGGCCCGGGGCTGGACCGGGTGTCCTTCGTACGGGAGCTGTAACCGCGCCGTACGGGAGCCGGAGCCGCGCCGTACGGGAGTGGTGGCCACGCCTGCCCGGGAGTGGTGGCCACGCCTGCCCCGGAGTGGTGGCCACGCCCGCCCGGAAATCGATCACTGCCCCGCGGCCAGAGGCAACCCCGGGCGCACGAAACCCTTCCTCCTCAACAGAAGTCCTATGCGACACGCGGAAAGAACAGCGGAACGAACAGCGAAACAACCAGGGGGAGTCGTGCGTCGGCGTCCACTTCTCGCGGCGGCGGCCGCGCTCACCTTGACCGTCACCCTCGGCCTGGGCCTGCTCGGCTGCGGCTCGCCCCGGATGGCGGCCCTGCACGCCGACTGCACGACGAAGAGCCTGCGCTGGAAGCTCACCGTGCTGAAGAAGAAGCCGCACACCGCCCACCGCGACGCGCGACTGTCCATCGCCAACAAGGGCCCGGGAACCTGCGTCTTCCGCGGCTTCCCGGTCTTCGAGGTCCACATCGGCAAGGGGCCCATGTCCGACGCACAGGGGCACGGCCGGACGATGCCCATCGACCTCAGCCGCGGCGGCACCCTGACAACCGCGCTGCGCTACAAGGACTCCGACCGGGCCACGCAACCCGAAGGCTGCATGGTCACCATCGACACCGCCGTGGTCGCCGCACCACACGACACCCAGGACCGCCGTCCGATAACGGCCCGGGACGAGAAGGGCCGACGGACCCAGCTGAGCATCTGCGAGGACGCGATCTGGATGGGGCCGCCTACGGAGGTCGCGGAGTAGCGGAGTGGTCTCCCGGCGAGCCGGTGGGCTCGGCTCGGCGCCTCGCTGGTCATGCGAGAGTCCCGGCTTGTCGACCGAGGTCGAAATGACCAGCGACCAACTGAGATCTCCGCCGAGCGGCACGTATGCGCTGGCGACGGGAGCATCCCAGTTCTTCACGCATCCCATGGCGCACCACTTGGAGCGAGGTGCGCGACGACGATGACCTCGATGCCTGGTCAGGGGCGCACAGCGCGGACCAGGAGCGTGCCGATGTGTCCTGGCTTCGGGGCGTTGATCACCTGGGCGTCGGCATGGACGAATCCGGCTTCGCGCAACAGGTCCTCCCACGTCCGTGGCGTGTGGCTGTAGCGGTACGTGTACCTCTCCGGGCCTGCGAAGCCACCTTTGTACATGCCTTGAGGTCCGTACGCACCAGGAATGGCCGGGGGTTGGGCGAAGGCGAACACGCCGCCGGAGTTCAGCCGGGCAGCCACCAGGGGGAACAGCCTTTCCGGATCGGTGAACCAGGCAGCGCCGAAGATCGAATAGATCGCGTCGTACGTCTCCGGGCTGGCCGTCAGGTGATCGAGAACCTCACCGCAGATGAACTGCGCTCCCAGAGAGCCCCACCGTTCGGTGATGTTCTCCACCATCACCGGTGACAGATCAAGTCCGGTGGACTTGACGCCCTTCGCCGCGAGAAACGCGAGGTGCCTTCCGGTGCCGCAGCCGATCTCCAGCACCGTTTCAGGGTCACCGAGAATTTCGGGGCCGGGGCCGTGGCCGGCGTACTGAGTCCAGCAGAACGTCGGATCGGCATCCTCGAAGACCTTGTCGCGGGTGCTCTCCGCGTAGGCGTTCCACACTTCGCGTTCGTCGTCGATGTTGTGCACTGCGGTCAACGGATGTCCTTCACTTCATCGTTCGGAAGGCAGACGCCCCCGCCGACCCGGCCAGCAGGGGCGCCCACGGTAGGCCCGTCAGTGACTGTCGGGCACCTTGCTGTCACAGGGTGAGCAGGCGGCACCGTCGATCGCCCACAGTTCCTCGTCCGCGTCGAAGCCGATGGATCGCAGGAAATCGGCGGTTCGGGTCACGATGCCGTCGTTGCGGCGCTTGATGAAGGGCGCGTGGTGCTTGTAGACGCCCCCGTTGTACAGGTTGCAGAAGGCGAACATGACGGGGGTGTCGAGGTAGATCTGATGCACGCCGATGTCCACGAGCTTTCCGACACCAAGGTGCACCTCGGGGTGCTCGATGGACGCGATCATGTACATCACGGCATTGCCGAGAATCCGCTCGACCATCTCGCGGACCATCGTCTGGTCGCGGAGCAGCAGAGCGATCTCGCGATCCCAGATGCTCATGCCACTGTCGAACACGTTGATGGTGAGGTGCTTGATGTGTGGCTGTACTGCGTTGAGGAGTGCCCGCGGATCGCGGTGCTTCATCCGGTTCGGGGTTGCGAGCAGGACTGTCATGCGGTGTTCCCCTTTCTGTTGGTGTTCCCGAGGTGGGCCGGACTCCGGGTGAGCTAGAGCTCGGAGAAGTACCTGCCGGAGCAGCCCCGTTCGCCGACCGCCTGTCCTTGCGCCGTGCCGGTCGAGACTGACTTCTCCGCGACGAGGGACCTCAGGGGATCGGGCAGGCGCTGCCCAGGCCACGGAGCGGCCTATTTCCTTTCAGGGTGGGGGTGGCGGCGCATCTCGACGCTGCAGTCGGTCGCCTTCGACCAGTCCCCGGCGGCGTACGCCCTCGCGCGCTGCTCAGCCAGGGCGGCGCACACATCACACCCGGCAACCGGCTCGGGCTCCGGCGTCGACAGCGGTTCCATCAGGTGAACAGGGCGGCAGATGCGGGCCATCAACCCCTCGCCTCCGCCCTGTGGATCCAGCGCGGCCCGGCGTCGCACCCGTGCACGGCCAGCCACAACTCTCGCCGCCCACTCGGCAGTCGCCGTTCCTCCGACGTGAGGACATACGGACGTACCGGGGCGGAGTCTTCGCCGCGCAGCAGGCCCGGCTGTCTGACGGGGATTCGATGAAGCATGCGCTTCGACGTGTCCTCGCGCCTCGTGGCGGGCAGCGCGCCGGCTAACCGGTGGCAGCCTCGCGGGGGAAACATCAGCCGCAGCAGCAAGATTAAGAATCTCGCTGTAGCGTTGTACATGTTGTCGGCTCCTTAGTAGTTGATGGCCCCATGCCCCGGGCCGTCCACCACGGTCGCGGGGGTCATTCACAGCGACCGCCGTATCGGTCTGTTGCTCATCTGCCGTGATGACGTGGTGCCCCACCAGTGCACCCCCTCGGCGACACCCGTGGGCTCTCTGCGACCGGACGTTTAGGCGGACGTTTCAACACCGAGGCAATGCTCAAGTCGCTAGGCTGAGAAGAGGATTCGCGCACGCAAGGGGAAATGCATGGCGGGTAGGGGCGTGAGCAAACTCGCTCGGCTACGCAAGGAAGCCGGGTACACGCAAGCGGCATTCGTCGCCGCGTTCGCCCGCGAAGCCGCACGTCTCGGTATCGACGCTGCGGTGAGCGTCCGCCAGCTTCGACGGTGGGAGAGCGAATCACCTCCACCATTACCGCATCCCGGCCAACAGGCGGTGTTGGAAGTGATGTTCGGCCTTCCGCTCGCCGAGACGGGATTCGATGTACCCACACACAGGGGTGCGACTGTCCAGCGGATCGGCGACGATGGAGAGGTGAAACGTCGAGTGTTCGTCGCCGGTACGGGGGCGGTCGCGGCAGCTGCCATTCTCCCTGACCGGCGTGGGCCACGAATCGGTATCAGTGACATGGTGGCGCTCCATGCCCGCCTAGCCAACCTGTACGCGGTTGACCATCGTTCCGGAGGGATCCCCGCCAAGGCACGCGCGAGACAACTCGAACAGCACCTCACGCGAACACTGAAAGACGCTGTCTACACAGCCAAGGTTGGCCGTGATCTTCAGGCAATGCTGTCGGAGCTACACAGCAACCAAGCTTGGTACGGCTACGACAGCGGGCCGGTGGACGAGGCACGCACGGCTTCGATGGAGGCCCTGACCGCTGCCCAGCTTATCGGCGACGAACTGCTGCAAATTTCGGCCCTGGAAACTCTCGTTCTGATCGACATCAAGGCAGAACGAGCATGGGAAGCTACATCGGCAGTCGAGACTGCATACGGCCTGGCCAGCAAGGTTGGAGCTGGGCCAGCCGTTCATCTCGTGATTGCACTTCGCGAAGCCAACGTGAGCATGCATGTCGGGGATACAGCCGCTGCCCGTCGCGCTCTCAGCCGGGCACTCTCCTACCAAAGTCGCGACGAAGACATCGAGGATGTGCCGCATTGGGCCCGGTTCGCTGGCCCGGTGGAAATCGACTACGCCACGGCGGATATGTACGCGAGATCGGCGAATCCCCGGCGCGCGGTGCCATTCTTGCGCGCTGCTGTGGATGGGCTCGGAGGCGGCTATGTCCGCAATGCGGCGTGGTACAGATCCAAGCTGGCCAGCACTCTTCTTGACGCGGGGGAGGTAGAGGAGGCATGCACCGAAATGGTGGGTGTCATCGAATCGTGCGGGGGAATCACCTCAAAGCGCCTCACCGGTCGCATTCGGGCCTTCCAGAAATCCGTCGACGCTATCGACACCACCGCGGCGCGCGATGCCTCGGAGTACATCCACCAAACAATGCGAGGAGGCCGCATATGACCTTGTCGGAGACGATCACCGTTGAACCCTTGGATGGTCCGGCTGCCGCGCGGTCCGAGCCCGCGTTCAGGCTCGTCTATGCCGAGGTGTTCGCCGAGAAACCGTACGAGGAGACCTCGGACTCGGTGGAAGCGACCTTTCGCCGCTTCCGCTCTCAGGTCCGTAGAGCCGCCTTTCGTGGTGCGTTGGCGTGCACCGTCGACGGTGAACCGGTGGGCATCGCGTACGGCTATCCGCTCAGTCCCGCGACTGGTTGGTGGGATCACCTGATCACCCCTGTTCCTGCCGAGTTCAGGCGAGAAGACGGGCACCGTACGTTCGGGCTGATGGAGTTCGCCGTCCGAGCACCCTGGCGCCGACTCGGGGTCGGACGACGGCTGCATGAGGCGGTGCTTGCAGGAGGCGACGAAGAGCGCGTGCTGCTCAACGCGCTACCGGAAGCGGAGGCAGCTCAAACGGCTTACCGGTCGTGGGGGTACCGCAAGGTGGGTGAGGCCCATCCCTGGGAAGGCGCGGATCTCCACGACGTGATGGTGCTCGACCTCGGATAGGGGTTTCACGCGCCACTGGGCAAGGCAACGGCCTCCGTCGACCGACGGGGGCCGTTGCCATGTTGGCCCGCTGTCCGGCGCCGCGTACCGCCCCCCGTGGGGGTGGGTGGTGGGGGTGGGTGGTGGGGGTGGGTGGTGGGGGTGGGTGGTGGGGGTGGGTGGTGGGGGTGGGTGGTGGGGGTGGGTGGTGG
>NZ_JBVIRA010000020.1:0-133201 GCF_055576575.1 Streptomyces sp. NPDC033270 | reverse complement strand
TTGCCGGTGTGCCCCCCCCCCCCCCCCCCCCCCCCCCCCCCGGGGGGGGGGGGGGGGGGGGGGGGGGGGGGGGGGGGGGGGGGGGGGGGTGCCCTGCCCTGAAGGCAGCGGGCACCCCCCGTGCCGTACCGCCGCCGTCCGTTACTCCCCCGGCGGCAGCGCTCTCATCAGGGCGTCCAGAGCGCCCGTGAAGGAGTGGTCGGGTGGGGTGCCGTAGGCGACGACCAGGGCGTCTCGTGGGGGTGAGGGGGTGGCGGGGGCGCGGAAGCGGGTCAGGCCTTCGAGGGCGAGGCCCTGCCAGCGGGCGGCCTGGACGATGGAGCGTTCGGTGCCGGGCGGGAGTTCCAGTACGGCGTGGAGTCCGGCGGCGATGCCGGAGACGTGGACGTGCGGGGCGCGCTCGGCCAGGGCGGCGACCAGCTGGTCGCGGCGGCGCCGGTAGCGCAGCCGCATACCGCGCAGGTGCCGGTCGTAGGCGCCCGAGGAGATGAACTCGGCGAGGGTGAGCTGCTCCAGGGTGCCGGAGGACCATTCGCCGGCGCTCTTGAGGGCGAGGACGGGGGCGAGGAGGCGGTCCGGCAGCACCATCCAGGCCAGTCGCAGCGCGGGGGCCAGGCTCTTGCTGGCGGTGCCCAGGTAGACGACGTGGTCGGGGTCGAGCCCCTGGAGCGCGCCGACGGGCTGGCGGTCGTAGCGGAACTCGCCGTCGTAGTCGTCCTCCAGGACGTAACCGCCGGTGGCCCGCGCCCAGTTGACGGCGGCGGCCCGGCGGTCGGGGTGCAGTGGCACCCCCGTCGGGAACTGGTGGGCGGGGGTGAGCAGGGCCGCCCGCAGGCCGTCGTGGGCGGTCAGCTCCGCGGTCCGGGCGCCGTGTTCGTCGACGGCGAGGGGGACGGTGCGCAGACCGGCGCGGGCGATGACCTCGCGGTGGAAGTCCAGGCCGTAGGACTCGACGGCCAGCCGCCCCGTCCCACCGCCCAGCACCCGGCCGAGCAGGGCCAGTCCCTGCATGAAGCCGGTGCACACGACGATGCGCTCGGGGTCGGCGCGCACGCCGCGGGCGCGGGCCAGATAGTCGGCGAGGACGGTGCGCAGTTCCGGGCGGCCGGCGGGGCTGCCGTATCCGAACGCCTCGCTGGGGGCCGCGGTCAGCGCGCGGCGGGCGGCCGCCAGCCAGGCGGTGCGGGGGAAGGCGGCGACGTCGGGGGTGCCCGGGGTGAGGTCGAAGCGCGGTGGGCCGGCGGGTCCGGCCGGGCCGGGGGCGCGCCGGGCGGCGGGCCTGGTGCGCGGCAGCACCCGCTCGGCGACGCGGGTGCCGGAGCCCTGGCGGGCGCTGAGCCAGCCCTCGGCCACCAGCTCGGCGTAGGCGTCGGCGACGGTGTTGCGGGCGATGCCGAGGTCGGCGGCGAGGGAGCGGGAGGACGGCAGCCGGGTGCCCGGGGTCAGCCGTCCGGACCGTACCGCGTCCCGCAGTGCGCGCAGCAGGGCGGCCCGCAGCCCGCCGGAGCCGGTGAGGTCCAGATGCAGATCGCGGCCGAAAGTGGCCCAGGAATCCTCCATGGAAGTGGACCATACAGCTGTGCCAATGCCGCCGTAGCGTCGTACCCATGACGACACAGAACATGAACGTGGCCTCATCAGGCGCTTCGGGGGCGCCGGCCCACCAGCACGGCCCGCGCCTTCGCTGGGCCAAGCTCGCACCCGACGTCTACAAGGCCATGATCGCGCTGGACGCGGCGGCGAAGAAGGGCCTCGATCCGGCGCTGGTCGCCCTGGTCGAGATCCGTGCGTCGCAGCTCAACCACTGCGCGTTCTGCATCCATATGCACTCCGCCGACGCCCGTAAGGCCGGCGAGACCGAGGAGCGCATCCACCTCCTCAACGCCTGGGAGGAGGCCACCGGTTTCTACTCCCCCAAGGAGCAGGCCGCGCTCGCCCTCACGGAGGCGATCACCGTGCTGACCGAGGGTTTTGTGCCCGACGCCGTCTACGACCGCGCCGCCGCCCACTTCGAGGAGGCCGAACTGGCCCAGCTGATCGCCATGATCACCACGATCAACGCCTGGAACCGCTTCGGCGTCTCCACCCGCATGACCCCGGGGCAGGCGTGACCGCGGCCGCGGCGCTGCGCGCCCTGCACCACGCCCCCGGCCTGCCGCTGGTCCTGCCCGGTCCCTGGGACGCGGCCAGCGCCAGGGTCTTCGCGGACGCCGGGTTCCCGGCGCTGGCCACGCCCAGCGCGGGCGTGGCGGCCTCGCTCGGTTACGAGGACGGCCGGACGCCGCCCGACGAGATGTTCGCCGCCGTCGCCCGCATCGTCCGGGCCGTCGACATCCCGGTCTCGGCGGACGTGGAGGCCGGATACGGGCTGTCCGCGAAGGAGTTGGTGGGCCGGCTCGCGGAGGCCGGGGCGGTGGGCTGCAACCTGGAGGACACCGACCACGCCACCGGCACGCTGCGGGACGCGCAGGAGCAGGCGGACTGGCTGGCCGGTGTGCGCGCCGAAGCAGGCGAGGACCTGGTGATCAACGCCCGGATCGACACCTATCTGCGCGGCGTCCCGGACCTCGCGGAGGCGGTACGCCGCGGCCGGATGTACGCCGCGGCGGGCGCCGACTGCGTCTACCCGATCACCGCCCCGCCCGAGCAACTGGCCGAACTGGCCGGCGCCATCGGCCTTCCCGTCAACGCCGTGGTAATGCCGGACGGACCCGGCCCCCGCGCGCTGGGCGACCTGGGCGCGGCCCGGGTCACCTTCGGCCCGGGGCTCCAGCACCGGGCCATGGCGGCGGTGGCGGGCATCGCGCAGGGGCTGCGGGAGGAGCTGGGGGCGCGGGAACAGCGCGACTGAGGCGCCGTTGCCAAGGAACGGCCGGGGCGCGGGCACCGGGCGGGGGCGCGGGCACCAGGCGGGGGCGCGGGCACCAGGCCGGGGCGCGGGCACCAGGCCGGGGCGCGCACACCAGGCGGGGGCGCGGGCACCAGGCCGGGCACCTCGTCGCCCCTCCGCCCCGCCCCCGCCCCGCCTCCCCACATCTCACCGCTCGTCCGTCCCCGGTACCTTCCCCGTGCTGATGGCGATCCGGTTCCAGGTGTTGATCGTGAAGATCAGGGCGAGCAGCCGGGCCAGTTCGTCGGCCTCGAAGTGCCGGGCGGCCCGCTCGTAGACCTCGTCCGGTACGCCGCCCTGGGCGAGAAGCGTCACCGCCTCGGTGAGGGCCAGCGCCGCCCGCTCCTTCGCGGTGAAGAAGTGCGCCGCCTCCTGCCAGACGGCGACCATGTGCAGCCGCTCCTCGCTCTCGCCGGCCTTACGGGCGTCGGTGGTGTGCATGTGCAGGCAGTACGCGCACTTGTTGAGCTGCGAGGAGCGGATCTGGACCAGCTCGACCAGGGAGTGGTCCAGGCCCTCGCGGGCGGCGGCGTCGAAGCCGATGAGGGCCTTGAAGGCCTTGGGGGCGGCCTTGGCGAAGTCCACCCGGGGGGTGCGGGGCGCCGCGTCGATGATGTCGTCGTGGTGGTGGGTGGGGTTCGTTGCGTTCGTCATGCCTTGAATCTATGGGCGCCGGCGACCGGCTGTAGGGTGCATTTCCATGCCGGAATCATGGGTCAATCCAGCCGAGAGTCTGGGCGGCGATCTGCATCTGGAGCTGAGCGGACCGGGCAGCCGGCGCGCCATGCTCCTGCGCGCGCTGCGCGAGGCCGTACGGTCCGGGCGGCTGGCCCCCGGCACCCGGCTGCCGCCCTACCGTTCGCTCGCCGCCGACCTCGGCATCGCCCGCAACACCGTCGCCGACGCCTACGCCGAGCTGGTGGCCGAGGGCTGGCTCAGCGCCCGCCAGGGCTCCGGCACCCGCGTCGCCGAGCGCGCCGAACCGCTGACGCCCACCCGCGCCCCGGCCCGTCGCGCCCCGGTGGCCCGCCCCGTGCACAACCTCCTCCAGGGGCAGCCGGACGCCGCGTCCTTCCCCCGTACCGCCTGGCTGGCGGCCGCCCGCCGTGCGCTGACCACCGCCCCCAACGACGCCTTCGGGCCCGGCGATCCCCGCGGCCGCATCGAGCTGCGCCGCGCGCTGACCGACTACCTGGCCCGCACCCGCGGTGTACGCACCGACCCCGAGCGCATCGTGATCTGCTCCGGCTTCGCGCATGCCCTGCGGCTGCTCTTCCCCGCCGTGCTCCCCGGCCCGCTGGCCGTGGAGTCCTACGGCCTGCCCTTCCACCGGCAGCTTCTGACGGCCGCGGGGGTGGACACCCGTCCCCTGCCCCTCGACGAACACGGCGCCGACACCGAGCGGTTGGGCGCCCTGGACGACGTGGGCGCGGTCCTGCTGACTCCCGCGCACCAGTTCCCCACGGGGGTGCCGCTGCACCCCGACCGCCGGGCCGCCGCCGTCAACTGGGCACGCGCCAGCGGGGGTTATGTCCTGGAGGACGACTACGACGGCGAGTTCCGCTACGACCGCAAGCCGGTCGGCGCCCTACAAGGGCTGGACCCGGAACGCGTCGTCCACATCGGCTCGGTCAGCAAGAGCCTGTCGCCGGCGGTGCGGCTGGGCTGGATGGCGCTCCCCGGCCGTCTGGTCGACGCCGTCCTTGCGGCCAAGGGGGAGCGCGAGGCCTGGGCAGGCGTCACCGATCAGCTCACCCTCGCGGAGTTGCTCACCCACGGCGCCTACGACCGCCACATCCGCCGGATGCGCCAGCGCTACCGCCGGCGCCGCGACCGGCTCGTCGACGCGGTGACCGGGCAGGCCCCGCACCTCGGCGTCACCGGCATCGCCGCCGGCCTGCACGCCGTGCTCCAGCTGCCCGACGGCGCCACCGAGGCCGACGAGCGCGCCGCGCTGCGCGCCGCCCGCTTCCAGGGCCTGGCCCTGGACGTGCTGTCGGACTACCGTCACCCGGCCGCCACGATGCCGCCCCGCCACGGCCTGGTCGTCGGCTATGCGACCCCGGCCGACAGCGCCTTCCCCGGCGCCCTGGAGGCGCTGTGCCGGGCGCTGCCGCCGGAGCCGCGGACGGCGGCCGCTACTGGTTCGCGAACTTCCGGCTGATGCCGTCGAAGACCCGCTGGGCCTCCGGTCCCAGGTGCGGGCCGGCCAGCCAGGTGTGGGCGTTGGAGCTGATGGAGCTGTTGGACACCAGGGTCAGCTTGCCGCCGCGCTCGACGAACCAGCCGCCGCCCGAGGTGCCCCCGGTCATGGTGCAGCCGATGCGGTCCATGGCCGGCGTGCCCTGCTCCATGACGAGGCGACCCGGGCGGCCCTGGCAGGCCATCATCTGCGCGCCGTCGTACGGCGGCGCCGCCGGGTAGCCGACGGCGCGCACGAAGTTGACACCCTGGGCGGACGGGGCGTTGAACCAGACCGGGATGGCGATGCCCACGGTCTCCTGGAGGGACTTGCCGCCGCCGTTCTCCGGCTTGACGTGCAGCACCGCGAAGTCGTACGCGGAACCGCCGTTGCCGCTCTCCTCGCTGCCCATGTTGATCCATTCACCGGAGGTGGTGATCCAGTCCGCCCAGAAGCGGCCGTAGGGCGTGGCCTGCTGCGCGGGCAGGTTGCCGACCTGGCCCATCGGCGCGCCGTTGTCGTTGTACGACGGCACGAAGACGATGTTGCGCATCCAGCCGCCGCGCTTGCCGGAGTGCACGCAGTGCCCGGCGGTCCACACGAGGTTGGATTTGCCCGGGTGCGCCGGGTCCTCGATGACCGTGCCGGAGCAGACCATCGGGCCCTTGGGGCTGTCGAAGAAGATCTTCCCGACCGGGGCCATGTTCCGGTGGTACGGGCGGGCGACCTGGATGGCGTTCACCGGCCGCGGCTCGGGGTCGGTGGCGTCGAACTCGCTGCCCGCGCCGGTGGCCTTGACGCCGATCTCCGGGGCGGCCTTCGCCTTCGCCAGCCGGTCGTTCTTCCAGTGGTCCTTGATGATCGGGTTGGCGAAGTCCTGTGCCTCGCGGGCCCACTTGTCCCAGTTCCGCCAGCCGCCGTCCTGCCACTTCTTCAGGTCGTCGATGCTGGTCGGCACGCCCTTGGGGAGCTTGAGGCCGCCGTCGCCCCGCCCGTTGTCGTCGGCGGCGGCCGAACCGCCCGGTGCGGCGGCCTTGTCGTCGGCAGGTCCGCAGGCGGTGGCGGTGACCGCGAGCAGCGCGGCCAGTGCGGCGGCCGCGACGGTGGTGCGGCGGATGGATGGCATGGAGCGAGTCCCCCCGATACGTGGCGGCGCCGCGGAGGCGCCACGCCGTGATGTGTTCATGTCCCGCGTCGGACTGGGCTCTACTATGCCGCCACGCCGGGGCCGGCGGGCGACCAGGGTCGGTGGGCCCGAACGCCCGCGCGGGCGGCCGCACACCGTGCGACCGCCCGCGTCGGACGTGGACCCGTGCCGGCTACTTCTTGGGCAGCCAGGCCTTCCAGACGTCCGGGTGCTTGTGCACCCAGCGCTTGGCCGCCTCATCGGCCGACAGGCCCTCCGAGGCGATCGATTCGGACACCTCGTTCTGGGCGTCCTTGGTCCACTTGAAGTTCTTCAGCAACGCCGCGGCGCTGGTGCCGCTCTTGGCGAAGTCGGTGTTGAAGTACTTCTGGAGCGGGGTCGTGGGGTACGCGCAGTCGATGGACTGCGGGTCCTTGGCGCCCTTCTCCGCGCAGGCGTCGGTGTACTTGGGGAGCTTGACCTCCACCATCGGCACCTGGTTGAAGAGCCACTGCGGCTCGTACCAGTACGTCAGGAACGGCTTCTTCTCCTTGGCGAACTGCTGGATCTGGGTGATCTGCGCCGCCTCGGAGCCGGCGAAGACCACCTCGTAGTTCAGGTCCAGGTTCTTCACCAGCGCCTTGTCGTTGGTGACGTAGGACGGTGAACCGTCCATCAGCTGGCCCTTGTTGCCGCTCTCCGAGGTGCGCAGCTGGTCGGCGAACTTGTTGAGGTTCTTCCAGTTCGTGACCTCGGGGTGCGCGTCGACCCAGTACTTGGGGACGTACCAGCCGATGTGGCCGGTGACGCCGTTGCCGCCGCCCGCCGTGATCGTCTTCTTGTCCTTGACGTAGCGCTGCTCCTGGTCTGGGTGGCCCCAGTCCTCCAGGATCGCGTCGACCCGGCCCTGGCTCAGCGCGTCCCAGGCGGGGATCTCGTCCACCTGGACGGTGTCGACGTGGTAGCCCAGCTCGTGTTCGAGCAGGTACTTGGCGACCGCGACATTGGCCTGGGCGCCGACCCAGGTCTGCACGGACAGCGTGACGGACTTGGAACCCTCGGCCGCGGCGAACGGCGAGGACTGCTTGGTCATGTCGGCCTTGCCGCAGGCCGACAGGGACAGGGTCAGGGCCGCCGTGGCGGCCAGCGCGGCCGTCCCGACGATCGTGGTGCGCTTACGGGACATGGTCAGGCTCCCTTCCCCGTCGTACGGCGTTCCGTGGGCTGGGTGACCCGGTCGAGCATCAGGCCCAGGCACACGATCGCCACACCCGCGACCAGGCCGAGGCCCAGGTCTCCGGTGGCCAGCCCGGTGACGACGTCGTACCCGAGGGCACCGCCGCCGACCAGGCCGCCGATGATGACGACGGCGAGGACGAGGACCACGCCCTGGTTGACGGCCAGCAGCAGCGCCGGCCGGGCCAGCGGAAGCTGGACCTGGCGCAGCATCTGCCAGCGGGTGGCGCCCAGGGAGCGGGCGGACTCCACGGCCGCGGGGTCCACCTGGCGCAGGCCCTGGGTGGTGATGCGGATGACGGCCGGCAGCGCGTAGACGACCGCCGCGGCGGCGGCCGGGGCGCGGCCCACGGCGAACAGCGCGACCACGGGGATCAGGTACACGAACTGCGGCATGGTCTGCATGACGTCCAGCACCGGGCGCAGCAGCGCCTCGAAGCGCTTGCTGCCCGCGGTGAGGATGCCGACGCCGAAGCCCAGCACCAGGGTCACCACCAGTGCGGCGAGCACCTGGGAGAGGGTGTTCATGGACGGCTTCCACACGCCCAGCACGCCGATGGCGGCCATCGCCAGGACGGCGGTCAGGGCGGTGCGCCAGGTGCCGATGAGCCAGGCGAGCGCGGCGACGATGAGCAGCGTGCCGTACCAGGGCAGCGCGGTCAGGCCGTCGCGCAGCGGGTTGAGGACCCAGTCGGTGAAGTGCGCGGCCCAGTCGGCGGTGCCGCCGACGACGGGAACGCCGGAGTAGAGGTGGTCGACCATCCACTCCTTGAAGTCGTTGACGGGGGCGGCGATGTTGACCGACCAGGCGTCGGGCCAGACCAGCGAGCCGGTCAGCCGGCCGACGGCGGCCAGCGCGGCGGTGACCGCGGCCACTCCGGCCCAGGCCCGCCAGCCGCGCAGCCACGTCGGGCCGGCGGCGGTGCCGGCCGCGCCGATCTCTGCGCCGGCCGCGGCGGTGGTGCGGTCCATGACGATGGCCAGCAGCACGATCGGGATCGCGGCGGCGAGCGCGGCGCCGACGTCGACCGAGGCGAGGGCCTGGTAGACGCGGTCACCGAGGCCGGCGGCGCCGATCATCGAGGCGATCACGACCATGGACAGCGCCATCATGATCGTCTGGTTGAGGCCGAGGAGGAGTTCCTTGCGGGCCAGCGGCAGGCGGGCGGTCAGCAGCCGCTGCCGGCCGGTGGCGCCGAGGGAGGCGACGGCCTCCAGCACGCCGGGGTCGGCGCCGCGCAGACCGAGGGCGGTCAGGCGGGCCATCGGCGGCGCCGCGTAGACGACGGTGGCCAGCAGCGCAGCCGGTACGCCGATGCCGAAGACCAGCACGACGGGGAGCAGGTAGGCGAAGGCCGGGAGGACCTGCATGGTGTCCAGGACCGGGCGCAGGATCTTGAAGAGGCGCTCGGAGAGCCCGGCGGCCAGGCCCAGCAGGGCGCCGACGACGACCGAGGCGACGACCGCCACGATCATCAGGGCGAGCGTCTGCATGGTCGGGACCCACATCCCCAGCAGGCCGCTGACTAGGAAGGACAGCAGGGCGACGGCGGCGATGCGGACACCGGCCACCCGCCAGGCGATCAGCGTGACGCCGGCCGTCACACCGGTCCAGCCCAGCGCGAGCAGCAGCAGGTAGACGGCGCGTACGGAGATGACCACGGCGTTGGAGAGGTGGCCGAGGAAGTAGACGAACAGCCAGTGGCTGTCGCGGTTGTCGATGATCCAGTCGCTGGTCCTGCCGAGCGGGCCGGAGACGTCGACGGTCAGCGAGGACGGCCAGGCGGCGCCGTACTTGGCGGCCAGCAGCGGGACGAGGACGGCCGCGGCGACGGCGAGCAGCAGCAGCTTGGCCACGCCGCGACGGTGCAGCAGGACCTGGGCCGGGCCCTTGGGGGTGTCGACGCCGAGGGTGCCGCGCGGAGAAACCGGGGTGGGGGCTGTGCTGCTCATGCGCGCCCCCGCTTGACGGTGCCGACCGGCATGTTCATGGCGGCGGCGCGCTGCGCCTCCCGCCACTGCCGCAGCAGCGCGGTGCGCAGCCGCATGCGTGGGGAGGCGGCGGGGGCTCTGGAGCCGACGGCGCGCAGGGCGCCGCTTCGGGGGGTGGCGACGTACATCAGGCAGCCACCTCGCCGTGCTGCGGGTCCTCGATCCGGGCGACCACGTTGAGCAGGCAGGCGTGGTCGACGATGCCCAGGCAGCGGCCGTCGTCGACGACGCGGGCCGCGCCGCCGGAGCGGGCGACCGCCTCGATGGCGTCGGAGATCAGGGTGTCGGGGCCGAGCGCCGGGCCCTGGTCGCTCTCGCCGGCCTCGGCCGGACGCATCGCGCGGCGGACGGTGAGCACCTGCTCGCGCGGGACGTCCCGCACGAAGTCGCGGACGTAGTCGTCGGCCGGGGAGCCGACGATCTCCTCGGGGGTGCCGAGCTGGACGATCTCGCCGTCGCGCATCAGGGCGATCCGGTCGCCGACCCGCAGCGCCTCGGCGAGGTCGTGGGTGATGAAGACCATCGTCCGGCCCTCCTCGCGGTGCAGGCGGACGACCTCTTCCTGCATGTCGCGGCGGATGAGCGGGTCGAGCGCGCTGAACGGCTCGTCGAACAGCAGCACCTCGGGGTCGACGGCGAGCGCCCGGGCCAGGCCGACGCGCTGCTGCTGGCCACCGGAGAGCTGGCCCGGACGGCGCTTCTCCAGACCGGCCAGGCCCACCTTGTCGACCATCTCGCCGGCCTTGACGCGGCGCTCCGCCTTGCCGACGCCCTGGATCTCCAGGCCGTAGGCGACGTTGTCGACGACGGAGCGGTGCGGCAGCAGGCCGAAGTGCTGGAAGACCATGGCGGCGCGGCGGCGGCGCAGTTCGCGCAGTGCGCCGCGGTCCATGGCGCGCACGTCCTCGCCGTCCATTTCCAGGTTGCCGCTGGTCGGCTCGATCAGCCGGGTCAGGCAGCGTACGAGGGTGGACTTGCCGGAGCCGGACAGGCCCATCACGACGAAGACCTCGCCCTTGTGGACGTCGAAGGAGACATCGCGGACGGCGGCGGTGCAGCCGGTCTGCTCGCGCAGTTCCTGGGCGTTCAGGCCGGCGACGGAGGAGTCCCCGGGGATCTTGTCGGCCTTGGGGCCGAAGACCTTCCAGAGGTTGCGGACGGAGAAGACGACCTCACGGTCGTCCTGCTCGGTGTCGGCGGACTTGCGGGCGTTGGGTATCTCGGATGCGCCGGCGGAGGTGGTAGCCATCACGCATCACCTCCCTGGGTCGGGTCTTTACGGAGCAGTTCGGCGCACTTCTCCCCCACCATCAGCACGCCCAGCATCGGGTTGACGGCCGGCATCGTCGGGAAGACCGAGGCATCGGCGATACGGATGCCGTCCAGCCCGCGGATCTTCAACTGCGGGTCGACGACGGCCAGTTGGTCATCGGAGGCACCCATCTTGCAGGTGCCGGCCGGGTGGTACACGGTGTGCGCGGCCTTGCGCACCAGCTCGCCGATCTCCTCGTCGTCCGTCACGTCCGGACCGGGGAAGACCTCGCGCTTGAGCCACTTGGCGAACGGCTCGGCCTTGGCGACCTCGCGGGCCAGCTTGATGCCGTCGACGAGGGTCTGCCCGTCGTAGTCGTCCTCGTCCTCGAAGTACCTGAAGTCCAGGGCGGGCTTGACCTCGGGGTCGGCGGAGGTGAGGTAGAGGCGGCCGCGGGAGCGGGACTTGGGGATGTTCGGGGTCATCGACACGCCGTGCTCGGGGCGCTCGTAGCCCAGCCGCTCGGGGTTGTCGGTGAAGGGGATCTGGTAGAAGTGGAACATCAGGTCGGGGCCCTTGTGCTCCGGGTCCCGCTTGACGAACAGGCCCGCGTCGGAGTCCATCGCGGAGTTGCCCGGGATCGGCCCGTTGGTCTCCCAGACGATCACCGACTCGGGGTGGTCGATGAGGTTCTCACCGACGCCCGGCAGGTCGAGCACGCAGTCGATGCCCAGTGCCTGGAGGTCCTTCTTCGGGCCGATGCCGGAGTGCATCAGCAGCCGCGGGGTGTCGACGGCGCCGGCGCACACCAGCACCTCGCGGGCGGCCTCGACGTAGACCTCCTCGCCGTCCTTGGTCCGGACGTGGACGCCCTTGGCGGTCGTACCGTCCAGCTCCAGCTTGTGCGCCCAGGTCTCCAGCATCAGCGTGAGGTTCGGGCGGTCGCCGGCCTCCATGTGCGGGTGGAGGTAGGCGACGGACGCCGAGGACCGCTTGTTGTTCTCCGGGTGGTAGGAGAGGTCGAAGAAGCCGACGCCCTCGTCGAAGGGCTGGTCGTTGAAGCCGACGACCTCGGGGACGCCGAGCGCCGTCTTGGTGGCCTCGATCCAGTCCGTCGCGATCTGGTTCTGGTCCTTCTTCGCCACCCGCACGATGTTGTTGCGCAGCTTGCCGAAGTAGGGGTCCATCTCCTTGGCGCCCCAGCCGGCCGCGCCCGCCGCCTCCCACTCGTCCCAGTCGGACGGCAGCGGCTTGAAGGAGATCAGGGTGTTGTGGGAGGAGCAGCCGCCGAGGACCTTGGCGCGGCTGTGCAGGATGTGGGAGTTGCCGCGGGGCTGCTCGGTGGTCGTGTACTCGTAGTCCAGCTCGCCGCCGAGCAGGCCGAGCCACTTGCGCAGCGTCAGCACGTCCTCGCGGTCCATGTCGGAGGGGCCGCCCTCGATGACGGCGACGGAGACGGCGGGGTCCTCGGTGAGGCGGGAGGCGATGACGGAGCCGGCGGTGCCGCCTCCGACGACGACATAGTCGTACACGGGCATGAGGGGTACTCCTTTACTGCGAAGTGCGTGGTGCGGGTTGCGTGCTCGGGCCTGGGGTCAGCCCGTGAACCACCGCACCGGCGCCGGCCGCAGGTTCTCGTAAATGTGCTTGCTCTCGCGGTACTCGTCCAGACCCGTGGGGCCCAGTTCCCGGCCGATGCCGGACTTGCCGAAGCCGCCCCACTCCGCCTGCGGGAGGTAGGGGTGGTAGTCGTTGATCCAGACCGTGCCGTGCCGCAGCCGGGCGGCGACCCGGCGGGCGCGGGCGGTGTCGGCGGAGAAGACGGCGCCCGCGAGGCCGTACTCGGTGTCGTTGGCGAGCGCGACGGCCTCGTCCTCGGTGGTGAAGGTCTCCACCGTCAGGATCGGGCCGAAGGTCTCCTCGCGGATCACCTTCATCTCGCGGTGGCAGCCGTCCAGCACGGTCGGCGCGTAGAAGTAGCCGGTGGCCGGGCGCACGTCCGAGGGCTTGGGCCGGGAGCCGCCGGAGCGCAGCTGCGCCCCCTCGGCCAGCGCGGAGGCGACGTAGGCCTCCACCTTCTCCAGCTGCTGCTGGGAGACCAGCGGGCCGCACTCCACGCCGTCCTCGGTGCCCCGGCCGAGCTTGATCCGCTCGGCGCGGCGGGCGAGTTCGGCGACGAAGCGGTCGCGCACCGACTCCTCGATGATCAGCCGGGAACCGGCCGAGCAGACCTGCCCGCTGTGGATGAACGCGGCGTTCAGCGCCTGGTCGACGGCGGTGTCGAAGCCCTCCTCGGTGGCGCAGGCGTCGGCGAAGACCACATTGGGGTTCTTGCCGCCCAGCTCCAGCGCGATCTTCTTGGCGCCGGAGACCGCCGCCGCGCCCGCCTTCGTACCGCTGGCGAGGCCGCCGGTGAAGGAGAACAGATCCACATCCGGGTGCTCGGCCAGCCGCTGGCCGACCGGCACGCCCGCGCCGGTGACGATGTTGGCGACACCGGCCGGCAGCCCGGCCTCGACCAGCAGCTTGATCAGGTGCACGGTCGACAGCGGAGTGACCTCGCTGGGCTTGATCACAAAAGTGTTGCCGGCCGCGAGGGCCGGCGCGATCTTCCAACTCGCCTGGAGCAGCGGGTAGTTCCACGGCGTGATCAGCGCACAGACGCCGACCGGCTCGTGCACGACGACGCTGTGCACATCCGCCGACCCGGCGTCGACGACCCGCCCGCCGCTCTCGTTCATCACCGCGTCGGCGAAGTACCGGAAGGCGTTGGTGACGTCGTCGACGTCGACCCGGCCCTCCTCCAGCGTCTTGCCGGTGTCCCGGCTCTCGATGAGGGCGATCTGCTCGCGGTCGCGCTGCAGCAGGTCGGCGACGCGGCGCAGCAGCGCGGAGCGCTCGGCGACGGCCGTGCGGGGCCAGGCGCCGGCGCCGCCCGCGAAGGCGCGCCGGGCGGCCGCGACCGCCGCGTCGGCGTCGTCGGCACCGCCCTCGGACACCAGCTGGAGCGTCGTCGCGTCGGCGGGGTCGAGGACCTCCCGCGTGGCGCCGGATGCGGCGGGAAGCCACACCCCGTCTACGTGAATGGTCTCGATTGACGACACGTCGTTCTGCCTTCCGGTTACTGAATCTGTTCCCACTGGTGCAACCACTGGCGTCACCAGCAACAGGGAGCCCTCCCCGGAAGCGGCCCACCTATGCCCAAACATTCATGGAAAGTGAGCCGACTCACTCGAAGTGCGAACGAATGTCCCGGAACCTACCCTGAATAGCTGTATGTCCCTATGTCCCCGCGGAGCCCCTGCGGTATGTCCCTCGTACGCCCCCTCCGGACCGGAGGTGCCGAGATGACCTGCAGACGCCGTACCGTCACCGCAACCACCGCCCTGAGCTGCACCGCGGCCCTGCTCGCCGGAGCGGTGTGCACCGGCGCCGCGGCGGCCACCGCCGACGGCGAGGGCGACCTCGCGGGCAAGTCGGCCCAGCAGATCTCCGACGACGCGCTCGACCAACTGGTCGCCGCGAAATCACTGCGGCTGCGCACCCTGACCACCGCCGGCCCCACCAGGCTCGACATCACCCTGGACCAGGCCGGCAACTGCGCCGGCGCCATCAGCAAGGGTGCGCTCGGCCGGGTGGAGATGATCAAGCGCGGCAGCCAGGTCTGGATGAAGCCGGACGCGGCCTTCTGGAAGAGCCAGTTCCCCGGAACCCAGGGCACCGAGGCGGCCGCGAAGTACAAGGACACCTTCCTGCACGGCACCACCCACGACGGCTTCCTGCAGAGCCTGTCCGCCGCCTGCGACCTCACCGCCTTCCAGAAGTCCGCCGCCGGCACCGACGAGCCGCCCACGAACACCCCGTCGCCCTCGACCACCTCCACCCTCACCAAGGGCCGCCCGACCGTCCACGAGGGCACCCGCGTCCTGCCCGTCATCAGGAAGTTCGACGGCGCCGTCCAGACCCTCTACGTCGCGGTCAAGGGCAAGCCCTACCCCCTCAAACTCACCACCGAGATCGACCACGAGACGGGCACGATCCTGCTGAGCAACTACGACCGCCCGGTTCCCACCAAGACCCCCGCTCCGGCCGATACCGTCGACATCGCGGTGTTCGAGGACATGCTGGAGGGGGCCAACAACGCCGACGCGTGATGGTTGGCATGACGGTTGGCATATGCCACTACAGCCCGTAACCGTTCGCACATACATAGCGTTGAACCGTGCGGCTGCCCTGTGGCGTGGCAGCGGGGAGGAGCGGCACGATGACCATCAGCCTTGAGCGGACCGAGACGATCGAGACCGGCGGGATGGAGATGGCAGAGCCCACTGAGAACGAGCGGCGCTTGGACGAGCTGTTCGAGCGGCTGGAACAGGCCTTCCCCGAGGGATATCGGATCGAGATCGTCGGGGGAGAGATCTTCATGTCGCCGCAGCGGAACGTCCACTGGCAGACCATCCGCCAGATCTTGCGGGCGCTGGAAGACCGGTTCGGGATGGCCGTCCTCGTGACGTCGGACGTCAGGGTCGACTTCCCCGGCCAGGAGAACGGCTTCTGCCCGGACGTCGCCAAGTTCGCCGACGGCGCCAAGGAGGAGGGGGAGGGCCGCTGGCACTACCGGGACATCGAGTTCATCGCCGAGGTCGTCTCCAAGGGCACCGCACCGAACGACTACGGCCCGAAGAAGGCGATCTACGCCGAGGCGGAGATCCCGGTCTATGTGATCGCCGACCCCTACGTAGGCCGCTGCCGTGTCTTCACGAACCCGCAGGACGGCGACTACAAGGACGACATCACGGTGCCGTACGGCCAGCCGATCGACCTCACCGGCACCGCGGTCGACCTCACCATCTCCACCGAGGAATTCCCCCGCGACTAGGGCCTGTCCGATGGGTCACGGCTCCAGCCGCCGTCCGCGCGGTGGCCCGCGCTACTGGCTTTTTCCTTCGTCGGCTTCTTCGGCAAGGGCGGCCATGCGGGCCTTGTACTCGGCCTGCGGAATTTGACCGAGAACCGCGAGACGCTCCAGCTCGGCGACCTCGGACGCATGGGATAGCTTGCGGCTCTGCTCTACTTGCTCTCTGCTGAACTTGACGGCCTTGGCGCGTTCCCTGGCGCGATTCCGCTGCAACTGCTCATCGATCGCCCGACCTGTTGCCTCGAAGTAGCTGTCGTGTCTCCCTGACCACATGTTTTCCCTCGTTATCGATGGGGATGCCGGAAGCCGGATCCAGGATATCCTGGATCCGGCTTCCGAGTTGATCACTCGTCAGATCTTGAAGTTCTTATAGTCGATGGTGCACTTGATTGCCGTTGTGCCGGCACCGCCACAACCCTGTGGATGCGCTTGCCACACCCAGCCCGGGGTGAGGAAGTTGGCCCACATGTCGTGCTGCACGTGCAGGGTCTTGGGGCGCTTCACCTTCGCCGTCACCTCCGAGATGGTGGGCGTCGGGTCGAGCGGCTGGATGACGGTGCGCTCGCCGTTGGCGAGCACCTTGTTGTGGTCATCCAGAAGACGTGCACGGGATTCCCCAGTGAACTGCGGCCCATCGGGGCCTACAGCTGCGCAGTAGAACCTGGTGCTACCCGTGACTTGGGAGACGGTCCCCGCTCCCCACTTCCAATCGGCGTTCCACTCGCACAGGATGGTCTTGGCCTTGAGCGTCGCACCGGTCTTGGGGTCGACCTTGGCGACCTTGGCGGTGAAGCTCCCACTGCCGCCCTGAAGGCTGCCGCGTTCGACTGCCGCGGCGGAGCTGGTGGTACCGCTTTCGATGCCGGCGGTCGTGACGCTCTGTGCGCTCGCGGAGCCGGCTGCCGGGATCGTCAGTGCCGACGTGGCGATGGCGGCGGCGATGGCCATCTTGACGGTACGGGACGCATTGAGCCGCGACAGCCCCCCGTCAGCTAACTCAGCTAACTCGCCTTTCACTTTTCCCGGTTTCTCGCGCGGACATTGCGCGATCATTTTTAATGGCCCCGCGGGTCTCCGTCGAGCGATTATCGGGACTTGGCTCGAACTGAAGACACTTGGCCAACACGCCGGAATTTGACGCTTTTTTGACGGGAATAGAGGCGGGGAAGTGACGGAGATACCGGAATTGCTGGTACCGGATGCAGGTCGGTGCGCGGGGCTTCTCCTGTGGCCTGACCGTTCCGGTCGCTGTGGAACGGGACGCCTGCGGCTATGGCCTTGGCCCGCATCGCCGTCGCGGCCCTGACCGCAGCAGCATGGAGGGCGCCCCTGCAGTGCGCACATCGCGCATGCCACGACAACTACCCACGGTGATCGGCGGTCACGGGAGCGCGGACACGGACGGCGGAGGCGTCAGTACGTCACGGCGATGCGCCCGGCACGTCCGTGGCAGCGGATCGTGCCCGTGCCCCTCACGTGACCCACCGGACACCCCCCTAGTCCCGCCCCGGCCCCTGCGTCAGCGGAATCGCGCAGTTGTCGGAGAACCCCTGGCTGCGCAGCCCCATGGCGCTGTTCATGCGGGAGCGCAGGTTCTCCACGGCCACCATCATGGTCAGCTCCACGAACGCCGCCTCGCCCAGGCGCCCGCGCAGGCCCTCGGCCAGCTCGTCGGTCACGGCCGGTGGGGTCGCGGTCACCGCCTCCGTGTACTCCATGACCATCCGCTCCAGCTCCGTGAAGGACTCCTGGTGGTCCCGCCAGGCGGGCACCTTGCTGATCTTCTCCAGCGGCAGCCCCAGCCGGTCGGCCTGCCAGTAGCCGAAGTCCACGCACCACGAGCAGCCGATGGCCGCCGCCGACACCAGCTCCGCCAGGTGCTTCAGCGCGGGGTCCAGCGCCTTCCAGCGCGCCACCTTGTTCTCGAAGGAGAAGTAGGAGCGCAGGATCCTGGGGTGGTGGCCCATGGCCAGGGCGGGCTCCATGACCTTGCCGTACGCGCGCCGCGAGTACCACTGCGCGAACCGGACGGTGAGGGTGCGCCGCGGGGTGAGGGAGATGCGGGCCATGACGGGTGCCTCCTGGTGGGTAGCTGCCTTCTCACTCCATTGACGTACCGGGGGCGGGCCGATGTGACATGCCGGGGCGAGAATGCAGGCATGGCTGACAAAGCGGCGAAGGCAGTGCTGGTGGGCGGGCCCGAGGGGCTGCCCGAGCGGATCGTGCCGATCGATCCGCCCGGGGACGAGCTGAAGATCCCGTACCGCAACGGCTATGAGCACTTCCGGGCCACCAGCCGGCAGCAGCACACCGCCGAGGGTGCCCTGACCGTGTACGAGTGGTGGGAGCGGACGGAGCTGCCCGGATAGCGCCGCCCGGACGGTGGTTCAGGGGGTGGCGGCGAAGGCCTGCAGCGCGATCTTCTGGATGCGCTGCTGCTCCGGCCAGTCCGCCTCGGTGCCCAGGACCAGGACGGCGAACTGGCGGCCGTCGTCGGCGGTGAAGGCGCAGTCGACGACCTTGACCCGTGCACCGATCCGCTCACTGTCATAGGCGTAGACCAGTTGGGCGGCGTCCGTCCCGGGAGCCGGACCCTCGAACGCCCCGAGGCTGATCTCCTCGTAACCGGGGTTGTGCGCCAGCCCCTCCGAGGCCTTCTGCAGCGCCGCCTGCGGGGCGGTGTCCGGTTCGGTGATCTCGAAGATCTGCACCAGCCCCCGCTCGTCCGGCGCCGTGTAGAAGACGCCGGTGTCGCGGACGCTGCGCCGCCAGCCGTCCGGCACCGCGGTGGTGAAGCCCTTGTCGTCGTGGACGAGGCGGTAGCCGTCCGGCGGCGCCGTCCCCCAGGGGTCGGTGGGATCGGTGGAGGCGGTGGGGCCGGCGTCGTCGGTGGGCGGCGCCGAGGTGCCGGTGGCGGGGTCCTCGGGCGCGGACGCCTTGGTGCGGGCCGGTGGGCGGGCGGCGGCCGGGTCGTCGCCGCGCCCCCACAGCAGATAGCCGCCGCCGACGCCCGCCGCGATCACGGCCGCCGCCACTCCGGCGACCAGTGCGGTACGGCGTCGCCGCCCGCCGCCCATGGGTTCCGGGGCGGCGGGCGGGGGCACGGGCGTGGGGACGACCAGTGGGTCGACCACCGGGCCGGCCCCCGAGTGGGCCACCGGACCGGCCACCGGACCGGCGGAGGCGTCCGCGGGCGGGCCGGCGGGAGCATCGGCAGGCGGCACGGCGGCGCCGTGCGGTAACGGCCCGGGCCCCGCCGACGGCGCGAAGTCCGGCCGGGGCGGCATCGGCCCCGTATAGGGGGCGGGCGGCGGTGTGCCGTCCTCCCAGCTCTGGGTCTCGCTGTTCCAGCGGGCCGGGCCGCGGCCCTTCATCGTCAGCCTCCCACCAGGGCCGCGACCGCCTGGCTGACCGCGGCCCCCGAGGCCAGCAGCCCCACCACGGCGCTGGCGTCCGTGAGCGCCGCACGCAGCCGGGCCAGCCGCCCCGGCCCGGCCGCCCCGGTGTCGGCGATCTCCGTCTCGGTGTCGGCCAGCTCCCCGCTCAGCGCCGTGACCTGCGGGGTCTCCACCGCCCGGGACAGATCCTCGCGCAGGGCCCGGACGGCGCGCAGCAGCTCCTGCTGCGCCGGGTCCGTCGTGGGCCCGGCGACGCCTTCGTTGTGGGTCACCGTGTTGTGGTCGCCGATGGCGAAGGCACCCTGGACGCTGCCGATGTGGATGCCGTTGCCGCGCTCGTCAGCCGTTGCCACGCTTGGTACTTCCCTTCGCCGCGGAGCCCCGCTCGGTGGTGTTGTGGGTGATCGTGTTGTGGTCGCCGATGCCGACGGCGCCCTGCGCGGACTCGACGTACACGCCGCCCTCGGCGACATGCACGATCCGCTGCTCGAACTCGTCGGTCCGGTAGCCGGCCTCGCTCAGCGCCGTGGTGACCCCGGCCGCCACCCGCTGCTGAATGGTCTTCAAGTAGCGGGCCACGTCCATGTCCTGGAAGAGCGAGGACTCCCCGTAGGAGCCCAGCTCGCGTACGGCGGCGCCCGGGCCCTCGGGGAGCGCCGCGCCGTGCCCCGCGGTCGCCAGCCGCCAGGCCGACAGCAGCCCGCGCACCAGCGTGAGCACGGCGGCGCCGGCGGAGCGCGGCGTACGGCTGAGCGCCCACACCGCCTTGCCGAAGTGGTGGTGGTGCCGGTACTGGTGGGCGAGCCGGTCGGCGTCCTGGAACTGCTGCCGCAGCGGCCACAGCACATGCGGCGCGACCTCCAGCATCAGCATCCCGCCCTGGGTGTGCACCCGCACGAAGACCGTGGTGACGATGCCCTCGTTCCAGCCGCCGACCCGGATGCGCAGGAAGTGCCGCCGGGTCTCCCCGCCCTCCTCGACGGCCGCGGCCCGGTGCTCCTCGAACGCCTCCGGCGCGTACGGCGCCGCCGCACGGGTCGGCAGCCCCTCGGCCGGCAGGAAGACGCACTCGTCGATCTCCATCGCGCGCAGCCGGTCGCGCACCGCGGCCGCCGCCTCGGGCGAACCGTGCGGGGACGGCACCCGCAGCGCCGCCACCAAGGGCACGATGCGCGCCAGGATGGCGGCGTTGTCCAGCGGCTCGACCTTGCGGTCCGGCCGCGGGACCAGCTCCACCGACAGCGACCACGTCTTGTACGGCCAGCCGGCGCCGCAGAACGGGTTGGCGGCCCGGTACATCATCAGCGGCCCGTGCTGCTCGATCCGCACCCGCTCCCGCAGCCGGCGAAAGCGCAGGCCCTCGGCCCGCTCCGCCGGGTCGGACATGACGTCGGGGAAGCGCTCCTTGGACAGCTCGCGGGCGAGCGCCCGGGCGAACTGCCCGCGCTGCAGGGCGACCAGCGTGGCCAGCACCAGCGGCAGCAGCAGCGCGATCCACACCTGGAGCATTCCGGAGCCGCCGCTGGGGTCGGCGTACCCGGCCGCGGACTCCCAGCCGCCGTACGAGCCGCTGTCCCCGTTCCAGCCGAAGTCCGGCTCGTCGGAGGAGGACGAGCCGAACGGCAGCAGGTTCGTCAGCAGTCTGGTGGGCAGCATCCGCCAGGCGCCGCCCAGGGCCTCACCGATGATGATCGCCATCACCAACGCCACGACGAAGAAGAGCAGTTGGAGCCGCCCGTACCACCGCAGCAGGAAGGAGAGGCCGCGCGCCAACCACGCCGGGATGGGCGCCCGGCGGACGAGGCGCGAGAGCGCCATGAAGACGACGGGGAAGAGGTAGAGCACCGCCAGCCCCGACGACATCGGAACGGCCACGATCCACACGCCCAGAATCGCGGCGGCCCAGCCCAGCTCCAGCCGGCGGGCGCGCAGTGCGTGGGCGAGCACCCGGGCCGCGTCGATGCCCAGCGAGGGCGCGGCGAACCGCTCCTCGTGGACGTACAGCTCGTCGATGACCGCGTCCCGGAACGGCTCGTCCATGTACGTACCGGCGCACAGCAGCCGGGTGGCATCACTGGCACCCGGCGGGGTCACGGGCAGTGGAGGCGGCGGAGCGTAAGTCGTGGACTCGGGCGGCTCAGGCGGCGCAGGCGGCTTCTTCTCCAACCGCGAGTGATCGTCGGGCCCTTCGGGCTGCGCGGGCACACTCGTCCAGGTCATCGGCCTCCCCCGTATCACGCCAATGGACTGCCACGGAGGCGAAGTTGGCGGACGAGACGCCAGTGACCGGCCGTGGCAACACGGAAGCCGCAGCATAGGCCAGGGGACCACTCCGTGTCAGCGCGATAACGGAAGGTGGTCGCCGCGGGGCTCAGAGGCCGGCGCGGAACTCCCCGTCTTTGACGGCGGCGAGGAAGGACGCCCAGCCGGCCGTAGGGAGGAGCAGGACGGGCCCGTCAGGGTTCTTGCTGTCCCGGACGGGGACGACGCCGGGGATACCGGGGGCTACTTCGATGCAGTTGCCGCCGTTGTCGTCGCTGTACGTGCTCTTGATCCAGGTCGCGGCGCTGAGTTCGTGCCTGTTCATGATGCTCGTACCCTTCCATCGCGTCGCTGATCAGAGCGGCGGACTCACGGGGCGAACAAGCGTCCGCCCGGAGCACATCATAGGTCCGGAAGTGGCGCGCGTAGGCGGCTGGATCGTCGTTGAAGTGCCCACGGTCCAGCGACTCCGAGTAGACCCACCTGTGCCCGTCTGGCAGCTCTATCAGCGACATGGAGCCTCTCGGCCGGGCAAGCCCGATGATGCCTGCTGGGGCCACCTGGATGCGGATGTTGGGGCGCCTGCCGACACTCAATAGATGCGCACATTGGTCGCGCATGAGCTTCGGACTGCCCACCATGTTGCGCAGGCAGCTCTCGTCCAGAACGACGACATACAACGGACCGTCGGCCGCGCGAAAGCGCTGCTGTCGACTCAGTCGGGCTCGGACGCGCTCCTCGACCTCATCGGCGCTCGCGGAACGACGGCTGAACAGCGCACGTGCGTAGTCCGGCGTCTGCAACAAACCCGGGATCACGCGCTCTTGATACTCCCGCAGGGCGATCGCCACCGCATCCATCTCAGCCCTGCGCTTGAACCAGTCCGGATGCTGCACCTCCGGATACCAGTCGATCCGCCCCCACAACCGCAGCAACACCCCACCCGTCCCCAGCAGTTCATCGCAAGCCCTGACGAAGGACTCCTGGGGTACGCGGGTGCCCGCCTCCACACGCGCCACATGGGAGCGGTCGCAGGGGATCTTGGCCGCCAGGGCGGCCTGGGTCAGGAGTGCCGCTTCCCGGTGGTGTTTGAGCACCTCGCCGAACACGGCCGCGGTGGTACCGGCAGTCCCTCCCGTGCCGTTGCGTCGCCCCACCGACCCCGCCCCCCTTTGTGACAGTTGACCACTGGCACGCGCTCAGCGTTGTGATCGGCGATCTCACTGAGCAACGATGAACACACCCAGAGTAAGAGGCCGCACTGACAATCACGGCGTGTTCCCGCATGCCCGAACGCGCAGAACCCCCGCGACGTTGGCAGACGTCCGGGGGCATGGTCTCCAACCCAGAGAGATTGACGACATGCACCACGTTATCCGGCTCTTCGAGCCCCTGCTACGGCTGTTACTCCCCAGCGCGGGGCGTCATCGGCATGCCGAGGTGCCGCCGCCCTGCGCGAGGTGCGCGGAGGGGCCGACGTCGACGCGGCCGCCCTTCCTGCCTCCCGTACGTCACTCGGAGGCGCTGCGGGATGAGGAATATGCCCTCGTACTCCCCTACCTGATCGCGTACGAGCGTCGGCAGCGGCGGCGCGAGTACTGGCGTCGCCAAGCGCAGGTGGGCTGATGGGCCGTATGGGTCGCCCCGTTCACCTGATGGAACCGTTGACGGAGCCCGATCCCCAGCCGGTTGCCGGGTGCGATGTGTGCGAGGCACTGGCCCGGCAGCGCGCGGGCGCGTACGCCGTCGGGGACCGGTCGGCGGTGACCGACCGCAACGTCGAGATCCGACGCCATCCCCACCCCGGGTAGCACCGGCTGTGGCTCACCCGCACCGGCCGTGGCCCACCCGCACCGGGCCCGGGTACAGCCGAGCCCGCACGGCCGTTGCGGACCGTGCGGGCTCGTGGTGGCTGCGGCGCCGCCCACGTGGGACGGCAGCGGCGGTTGCTCAGAGCAGACCGAGGGCGCGGACCGCGTCGCGCTCCTCCGCGAGCTCCTGGACGGACGCGTCGATGCGGCCGCGCGAGAACTCGTTGATCTCCAGGCCCTGGACGATCTCGTACGTGCCGCCCTTGGTGGTGACGGGGAACGAGGAGATCAGGCCCTCCGGGACGCCGTAGGAGCCGTCCGAGGGGATGCCCATCGAGGTCCAGTCGCCGTCGGCGGTGCCGTTGACCCAGGTGTGGACGTGGTCGATGGCGGCGTTGGCGGCGGAGGCCGCGGAGGACGCGCCGCGGGCCTCGATGATCGCCGCACCGCGCTTGGCGACGGTCGGGATGAAGCTGTCGGCCAGCCACTTCTCGTCGTTGACGGTCTCGGCGGCGTTCTTGCCGGCGACCGTGGCGTGGAAGATGTCCGGGTACTGGGTGGCCGAGTGGTTGCCCCAGATCGTCAGGCGGCGGATCTCGGAGACCGGGGTGCCGGTCTTCTGCGCGAGCTGGGAGACGGCGCGGTTGTGGTCCAGGCGGGTCATCGCGGTGAAGCGCTCACGCGGTACGTCCGGCGCGGCGGCCTGCGCGATCAGCGCGTTGGTGTTGGCGGGGTTGCCGACGACCAGGACCTTGATGTCGTCCGCGGCGTGGTCGTTGATGGCCTTGCCCTGCGGCTTGAAGATGCCGCCGTTGGCCTCCAGGAGGTCGCCGCGCTCCATGCCCTTGGTGCGGGGGCGGGCGCCGACGAGCAGGGCGACGTTCGCGCCGTCGAAGGCGACGTTCGGGTCGTCCGAGATGTCGATGCCCTGCAGCAGCGGGAAGGCGCAGTCGTCGAGCTCCATCGCGGTGCCCTCGGCGGCCTTCAGACCCTGCGGGATCTCCAGGAGGCGCAGCTTGACCGGCACGTCCGCGCCGAGCAGATGACCGGAAGCGATGCGGAAGAGGAGTGCGTAACCGATCTGGCCGGCGGCGCCGGTGACGGTGACATTGACGGGAGTGCGGGTCATGGCGATCTCCTGCGCGACGTTTTCTGGGGGCAAGCCCCAGACCACCATGGGTGGCGGTGGGTGTCCCTGCCCATTTATCTAGGCCTCTCAAGGTCTCTTGGTATCGAGAGACCGGCCGCCAGGCTATCGGACCCCCGCCGGTGGCAGGCGACGGGCCGGTGTGGCACACCTCACCGGGTGCGTCGCGGCATCCGTACGGCCGTCCGTAGGGGCGTACGCAGGGCCGTCGAGCGCTGGGCCGCACGCCCCTGGGAGGGGTCGGGGTGCGGCGGCCGCCCGCTGTAGGAGGGGTGCGGGCGACCGCCGAGTTGTGCACACCCGTGGGGGGTACCGGTCGCATGCCCCCGATGTCGGCGGGCATGCCCCCCAGTTTCCGAAGCGCTCCGGCGGACGGCGATTCCCGGCCAGCGGGGGGCGCACGCCGGCGGGACGACTGACCGGCGGGACAGCCGGCCGGCGGGACGGCCGGCCGACGGCTGACCGGCGGCTGACCGCGGGGCGGCCGACCGGCGGCTAGCGGGCCGTCGGCTGGACGCAGCCCTTCGTGCCCTTCATGGTCGTACCGCAGGCCGTGACCTTCGCCGGGTCGCCCGTCACCTCGACCATCGCGGTGTACGCGGCGCCGCCGCGCTCGACCCGCGCCGACAGGCCGCGGCCGGCCTCGCCGATGGTGACCTGGTCACCGGGCGCCGCACCGCTGATCCGCGCCCAGGCCGCGTGGCAGACGGAGCTGTAGCGGACCTCGATCAGGGCGCCGCCGGCCATCCCGCGCGACGGGCTGACGGCGCGGGTCCCCCCGCACCCCATCGCCTCCGGGTCCTTGCCCGCACACGCGGCCCCGTCGCAGCGCACCCCGGCGGGCAGCACCGGCCGCGCGCTCGGTGTCGCCTTCGGCGCGGGCGCTGCCGCCGCCTTCTTGGCGCCGCCGGTGTCCGGATTCAGCAGCAGTACCGCAGCGCCCGCCACCAGCAGCGCGCCGACGCCACCGACGACACCCATCAGCACCCGGCCACGGCGGGCGGGCGGCTTTCCGCCCTCCGCGGCGGGCTCGGCCGACGGGGCCGTGGACGGCGTCGCTGCCGCCTGCGACCACTCCGGGAAGTCCGATGCCGAGGGCGTCTCGCTGCTCCTCTGGTGCGGCACCGGCGGGATCCGGGGCGCGGGCTCGGTCCGCGGCGGATCCGCGACCTGCACGCCCTTCGCCGACCGCGCGGTCTTCACCGCCTTCGCGTCCTTCGCCGGCGGCTTGGCCCCGGCCGGCTGGGCCCCGATGTCCAGCGCGGCCCGCGCCTGGGCGACGCGTATCGCCTCCATGGTGACGTCGTGCCGCATCTCCGCCCGGCTCCAGGCGCGTTCGGCCAGCTCCCACATCGTGGTGAGGTGCCCGGGGTGGGTACCGGTCGCCTCGGCGAGCGCGAGCACCGCGCGCTGCGGCGGCAGCAGCCGCCCGTCGAGATACCGCTCCCACGAGGTCTTGCTGAAGCCCGTGCGGTCCGCGACGGCGGCCACACTCAGGCCGCTGCGGTCCACGAGTGTGCGCAGCCGTTCGGTGAACTCGCCCACCTGCGGGTCGAGTTCCTCCGGCAGCGCCTTCCAGCGAGGCATGGCCCCCCCTATCCCCACACGTACACGCGACGGCGCAACTCCCCCTGGTGCGCCCGCCCTCATTGACTACCCGTAGGGATGCTTCCAGCCAGGAGGCAGTTCCCCATTTCGAGGCGCACGGGAGCATTCAGGGGCATACCCGCTCGCCCGCGCACGCCCCGTGGGCCCCCTGCAGTGTGACATTTACACCGCACCGCCTACGACTTCTGTACGTATCTCGATAAGAACCGGCCACAATGGGGTATGGAATGCAGCCGTCCGGTCCGGGCCGGCTACCGCGGGAAGCACTCCGCGGCCGCGCCACCGGCCGGATACAGACACACCCGGACGCCGCTCGGGCCGCGGGCCGCCGTCATCGGCGTGACGAGGTACCCCTCGGCGTCGAAGCGGTCCTTCACCCGCGCCGACCGCGGCTTCGACCCCGGGGCCGACACCTCGACACGGTCACCGATCCGGCCGCCGCGAAGCCGCGCCCAGGCGGCCTTGCAGGACTCGGCGTAGCGGATCTCCACATGCCGGCCCCCGGCGGCGGTCCGCTCCGCGACCGTCGCCACCAGGCCCTGACCGCCGCAGTACATCGAACGGGCGTCCTTGCCGTCGCACGCCGTCCCCCGGCAGCCGGTCACCGAGAAGGACGTCGGCGCGGGCCGCGCGGCCGGGCCGCCCCCGGCCCCGTCCGCCGCCGGCCGCAGCACCAGCACCAGCACCAGCACCGCGACGAGGGCCAGCACGCCGGCGCAGCCCGCGGCCGCCACGGGCACGGCCCACCGCGGCCGCCGCCGCTCCACCCGCCCCGTCCCGGCACCGGGTCCCGGCCCGCCGCCGGCCGGTCCGGCGGCACCCGGCCCGCCCTCGGACGGGCCCGGGGCGGCCGCGGCCGGCGCGGCCCGCCCGCTCCACGCCGCGTCCGCCAGCTCCCACAGCGCCACCAGCCGCCCGGCCGGCTCGCCCGCCAGCCGGCACAGCGCCTCCACCGCGTCCCTCGGCGGCAGCTTCTTACCGTTGAGATACCGCTCCCACGACGACTTGCTGTACGCGGTCCGGGCGGCGAGCGCGGCCAGGCTCAGGCCCGTACGCGCCCGCAACTCCCGCATCCCCGCCGCCAGTCGGGCGCACTCCAGCCCTTCGCGCAGCTCACTGCCCCGCCCGCTCACCGGCGCAGCACCTTCCAGGTGTCGGGGCCCACGATCCCGTCCGACGGCAGACCGGCCGCCTCCTGCAGGCGCTTGGCGGCGCGCATGGTGTTCTCGCCGACGATGCCGTCCACCGGCCCGGGGTCGTACCCCCGGTGGCGCAGCAGGCACTGCGCCTCTACGGCCTCCCAGCCACTGGTGCCGTTGCCGAGGATCGCCGTGGCCGTACGGCTGCGCCCGGCGTACAGGCCGTCGGCCGTGCGCCGGACGTGGCAGGCGAAGGTCTCGCCCGCCCGGTGGGTGAACGCCGGTGCGGCATCAGGGGCGCGACCGGCCGACGCGACGCCCCGGGCGGGCCCGGCCGCGCCGTCGCCCTGCCAGGGCCGGGTGACAAGCAGCGCCACACCGGCCACGACGAGCAGGGCCAGCGCGCCGAGGGCGACCAGCCAGCGGGCGCGCGGGAGGCGGCGGGCGGGCTCCGGGGGCGCGGCCGCCGGGGGCGGCGGGCTCGCCTCCCAGGCCTGCGCCGCGACCTCGTGCAGCGCCAGCAGCCGGGTCGGATCGGCGCCGCAGACCCGCGCGAGCGCCTCCACCGCCTCCCTGGGCGGCAGATTCCTGCCGTTGAGGTACCGCTCCCACGACGACTTGCTGTACGCGGTCTTGGCGGCGAGCGAGGCCAGGCTCAGCCCGCTGTGGTCCTTCAGTCTCCGCAAATGCACGACGAGCTGCCGCACCCGCTGGTCAAGCGATGCGGGCAGCCCTTTCCAACGCGACATGTTCCACCCCATACGCGTTCGATCCCCCGAGGCCAGGAGCCCCCTGTGCCGCCGATGATGGCGCGCACCCGGCGCCCGGTTCCCGGTTTTACTCTTTCCGCACGGTATCCGGACATGCACACCCTGTTGTTCCGCATCCCACCGCGACCTCCGCAAAAGTGACGTCCCCGCAGGTCAGAGGCTGGGACGTCCCACCAGCTCCCCAGCACCGCGCTCCATGTGGCCGTGGACGCACACGGTGGCGCACAGTCAGTGGCGCACCACAGGGCGGCGCGGTCCACCCCGCGCCGCCACCACCACAACGGGGAGGAATTCCACACCATGAACGCTCGCAGGCGCCTTGCGCTCACCGCGGCCGCCGCGGCCGTCACCGGAGGCCTGGCGCTGGCGCCGGCCGCCGGCGCGGCCGCCGCCCCCGCGCAGGCCAAGCAGGGCTCGGTCACCGTCCAGCGCGCGCCGTCCAACTGTCCCCGCGGCTACCTGTGCGTCTACCCCAAGGCGAACTACAAGGGGACGCCGAAGAAGGTCGCGCAGAACAACCGCGACCTGCGCCGCTACGGCGGCGCCTTCAACTACCCGCTGTCGGCGTACAACAACGGCGCCCAGTGCAATGTGACGGTCTACGAGCAGCCCAACTACCGCGGCGGGCACGCGAAGCTGAACCGCGGCACGGGCTGGGCGTACATCGGCGCCAACCTCATGACCATCTACTCGAACAAGTGGTGCTGAGCCGGGCCTGCAGGTGGTGCTGAGCCGGACCTGAAATGCGGCGGCCCGCCCTCCCACGGGGGAGAGGGCGGGCCGCCGTCGTACGTGCCGGAGGGTCTGCCCCAGGGGTGCCTCTCCGAGGTACCGCTAGCGCACGGTGAAGTGCACGATGTCGTCCAGCAACGGGATATGGATCCACGGCTTGGGCTGCACCATCATCGCCAGCACCACGATCACGAAGCCCAGCACCCCGTACGTCGCCATGTCGGTGAAGCGGGAGCGGACGGCCAGCATGCCCACCGAGGGCAGCGCCCACCGCAGCACCGCGCCCGCCAGGAGCGCGAGGCCGATCACCAGCGCCCCGACCCGGAACGCGTCGAGCGCGACGAGCAGCAGCCCCACCGCGACGCCGCCCATCACCGCGAGCAGCGGCCACTGGCGGGCCGGCGCGGGGTAGTCGCCCGAGGCGGCCCGGCCGCCGCCTTCGGGGCGGGCCGTGTCGCGGGTCAGCGACGGAAAGCGGCGCGAGGAGCGCTGCGGCTCGGAGGCTCCGTCCGAATGCGCTTCGGCAGCCATGGCTGACAGTCCCTTTCCGGTGGCTGGTTCGATGGCGTTGGCCGTCTGGCCTGTCAAGAACAGGATCGCAGATACGGGGCGCGGGCTCAGCCGGCCGCGCGCTCGGCGGCCTCGACGACGTTGACCAGCAGCTGGGCGCGGGTCATCGGGCCGACACCGCCCGGGTTGGGGGCGACCCAGCCGGCCACCTCGGCGACACCCGGGTGCACATCGCCGACGATCTTGCCGTTCTCGTCCCGGCTGACGCCGACGTCCAGCACCGCCGCGCCGGGCTTGACGTCCTCGGGCTTGATGATGTGCGGCACACCCGCCGCGGCGACGATGATGTCGGCCTGCCGCAGGTGCGCGGACAGGTCGCGGGTCCCGGTGTGGCACTGGGTGACCGTGGCGTTCTCCGACTTGCGGGTCAGCACCAGCGGCATCGGGCGGCCGATCGTGATGCCGCGGCCGACGACCACCACATGCGCGCCCTTGATCTCGACGTCGTGCCGGCGCAGCAGCTGGACGATGCCGTACGGGGTGCACGGCAGCGGGCCCTCGATGCCCAGCACCAGCCTGCCCAGGCTCATCGGGTGCAGCCCGTCGGCGTCCTTGGCCGGATCCATCAGCTCCAGGACGCGGTTGGCGTCGATGCCCTTGGGGAGCGGGAGTTGGACGATGTAGCCGGTGCAGGCCGGGTCCTCGTTCAGCTCCCGGACGACCGCCTCGATCTCCTCCTGGGTGGCGGTCGCGGGCAGTTCGCGCTGGATCGAGGCGATGCCGACCTGCGCGCAGTCGCGGTGCTTGCCGTTGACGTACCAGCGGCTGCCCGGGTCGTCGCCGACCAGGAGAGTGCCGAGGCCGGGCTGCACGCCCTTGGCCTTCAGCGCCTCGACGCGGGTGGCGAGCTCGGACTTGATAGCGGCTGCGGTGGCCTTGCCATCCAGAATCTGGGCAGTCATGCCTCCATCCTCCCGGATGAGGGCGGCCGCGTTCCAATCAGGGCACGCGGGACGCCGTTGGCCGGAATTGATCATTGCACTTGCACAACAGCTGGGGACCTTGACTGGACAGAGTGAATGCGCAACTAGAAGGATTGACGCGCAGTGCCGCAGGCTTCGTCGGGGGGTGGCCAGTGCAACCTGTTTTTCCTCCGAGTCACGCCGCGTCGTCCCCCACTGACACAACGGAGGAAAACAGCAGATGAGCTTTGGTGACCCGAACAACCCGTACGGCCAGCAGCCGCAGGCCCCGCAGGCGCCCTACGGGCAGCAGCCGCCGGTGCCCCCGCAGGGCGGGCCGGGCTACGGCTACCCGCAGCAGCAGCCGGCCGCCCCGCAGCAGCCGTACGGCTACCCCCAGCAGCCGGCCGCGCCGCAGCAGCCCTACGGCGCCTACCCGCAGCAGGGAGCGCCTTACGGCCAGCCCGGCATGCCGGGGATGCCGATGGGCTACGCGAGCTGGGGCGCGCGGGTCGGCGCGTACCTGATCGACGGCCTGATCGTGGGTGCGATTCCGGGCATCCTGTACATCATCGCCGTGATCATCGCGAGCAGCTCGTCGGTGAGCGTGGACACCTCGACCTGCCCGCCCGGCGACTACCAGTGCATCAGTGACGCCTACGACGCGGCCAGCGTCATGCCGGTCGGCTCGATCATCATGATCGTGCTCGCCGGTCTGATCGCCTTCGCCGGCGGGATCTTCATCCTCACCAAGGAGGGCGCCACGGGCCAGACCCCGGGCAAGAAGGCCCTGAAGATCCGCCTGGTCAAGGAGGCGACCGGCCAGCCGATCGGCTTCGGTATGGCCTTCGTGCGCAAGCTGTGCCACTTCCTCGACGGGATCTGCTACATCGGCTACCTGTGGCCGCTGTGGGACGAGAAGTCCCAGACGTTCGCGGACAAGATCGCCGGCACGGTGGTCGTCAAGTCCCAGTAAGGCGTCGGGGAGACATCCCCGGCCCATAGCGCCACTCGTCGAAGGCCCCCTCGCAACTGCGCGTCGGGGCCTTCACCGCTCCGTCCAACTCGCTTGAAGGACACTGCTCGTGAGTTACCCCAACCAGAACCCCTACGGCCCGCCGCCGGGCCAGCAGCCCGGCTACGGGCCGGGTCAGCAGCCCGGCTACGGCTATCCCCAGCAGCAGCCGCCGTCGCCCTACGGCCCGTACCCCGGCGGCCCCGCGCCCGGTGTGCAGCAGTTCCCGACGGTGATGCCCGGCGGAGTCAAGGCCGCCCGGGTGATGCTGTTCGTGCTCGCCGGCCTGAACCTCATCGGCCTGGTCCTCGCCGTGATGGGACTGGGCGGCGTCAGCAAGGCCTCGCACAACGCCTCGCCGTACGCCGGTGAGGACGACATCATGGCCATGAACATCGGCAAGGGCCTGCTGATCGCGGTCATCGTGATCATCGTGGTCTTCTGCGCGGCCGCGATCACCCTCGCCGTTCAGTTCGCCAACGGCGGCAGCGGCGTCCGTGTCGGCACCATCATCTTCGGCATCGCCAACATCATGCTGAGCCTGTTCACCTTCCCCATCGGCCTGGTCCACACGGTCCTGGGCATCCTGGTGCTGGTCTTCGTCTCCAAGGACGACGGCAACGCCTGGTTCAACCGGCCGCGTTACTGACCCCGCACGCGCCCCGCACCACGAAGGCCCGCACCGGGCACACCCGGTGCGGGCCTCGCGCCGTCCTCGGACGGCGGCGGATCAGTGGAAGAAGTGCCGCGTCCCCGTGAAGTACATCGTCACGCCGGCCTTCTGCGCGGCCTCGACGACCAGCTCGTCGCGGACCGAACCGCCCGGCTGGACCACGGCCTTGACGCCCGCGGCGGTCAGGATCTCCAGGCCGTCCGGGAACGGGAAGAACGCGTCCGAGGCGGCGTAGGAGCCGCGGGCCCGCTCCTCGCCCGCACGCTCGACGGCGAGCTTCGCGGAGTCGACGCGGTTGACCTGGCCCATGCCGACGCCGACCGAGGCGCCGTCCTTGGCGAGCAGGATCGCGTTGGACTTCACCGCGCGGCACGCCTTCCAGGCGAAGGCCAGCTCGGCCAGTTCGCCGGCGGGCAGCGCCTCGCCGGTGGCGAGCGTCCAGTTCGCCGGGTCGTCGCCGTCGGCCTGCAGCCGGTCGGTGACCTGGAGGAGCGCCCCGCCGTCGACGGCCTTGACCTCGACGGGGTTGGCCGGCGCCCCCGGGGCGCGCAGCACCCGGATGTTCTTCTTCCGGGCGAGGATCTCGACCGCGCCGTCCTCGTAGTCGGGCGCCACGATGACCTCGGTGAAGATCTCCGCGACCTGCTCGGCCATCGCCACGGACACCGGGCGGTTGACGGCGATCACGCCGCCGAAGGCGGACAGCGGGTCGCAGGCGTGCGCCTTGCGGTGCGCCTCGGCGACATCCGCACCGACCGCGATACCGCAGGGGTTGGCGTGCTTGATGATGGCGACGCAGGGCTCGGTGTGGTCGTACGCGGCACGGCGCGCGGCGTCCGTGTCCGTGTAGTTGTTGTACGACATTTCCTTGCCGTGCAGCTGCTCCGCCTCGGCGAGGCCGCCCTCGCCGTTGACGTACAGCGCGGCGCCCTGGTGCGGGTTCTCGCCGTAGCGCAGCACGTTCTTGCGCTCGTAGGTGGCGCCGAGGAAGTCGGGCAGGCCCGACTCGTCGGCGGCCGCGTAGTCCTCGGCGAACCAGGAGGCCACCGCGACGTCGTAGGCGGCGGTGTGCCTGAACGCCGCCGCGGCGAACCGCTTGCGCAGCTCCAGCGTGAAGCCGCCCTCCTTGACCGCCTGGAGGACCGCGGCGTACGCGGCCGGGTCCGTGACGACCGCGACGGAGGGGTGGTTCTTGGCGGCGGCGCGGACCATCGACGGACCGCCGATGTCGATCTGCTCGACGCACTCGTCGGCGGTGGCGCCCGAGGCGACGGTCTCCTTGAACGGGTAGAGGTTCACGACCACCAGGTCGAACGGCTCCACGCCGAGGTCGGCCAGCTGCCGGCGGTGGTCCTCCAGGCGCAGGTCGGCCAGGATGCCGGCGTGCACCTTCGGGTGCAGGGTCTTGACCCGGCCGTCGAGGCACTCGGGGAAGCCCGTCAGCTCCTCGACCTTGGTGACCGGCACCCCGGCCGCGGCGATCTTCGCGGCCGTCGAACCGGTCGAGACGAGCTGGACGCCCGCCGCGTGCAGCCCCTGCGCCAGCTCCTCCAGCCCGGACTTGTCATAGACGCTGACCAGCGCGCGACGAATGGGCCGCTGGGTGCCTTCGGTGGCGGTCACGAGATACGTACCTTTCGTCCCTCAATGCGGTAGCCGTGCCGGGCCAGCAGCCCCACGACCTCGACGAGCAGCGATCGCTCGACTTCCTTGATGCGCTCATGCAGCGCGGATTCGTCGTCCTCGTCCCGGACCTCGACCACGCTCTGCGCGATGATCGGGCCGGTGTCGACACCGTCGTCGACGAAGTGGACGGTGCATCCGGTGACCTTCGCGCCGTACGCGAGGGCATCGCGTACGCCATGGGCACCGGGAAAACTCGGCAGCAGCGCCGGGTGGGTGTTGACGATCCGGCCGCCGAAACGGGCCAGGAACTCCTTGCCCAGGATCTTCATGAAACCGGCCGAGACCACCAGGTCCGGCTCGTACGCGGCGGTCGCCTCGGCCAGCGCCGCATCCCACTCGGCGCGGGTGCCGTAGTCCTTGACCCGGCAGATGAACGTCGGCAACCGGGCGGACTCGGCCCGCTCCAGGCCCGCGATGGCGCCGCGGTCGGCACCGACGGCCACGATCTGCGCGCCGTAGGCGTCCGGACCCTGCTCGGCGATGGCGTCCAGCAGCGCCTGGAGATTCGTACCGGAACCGGAGACCAGGACGACGACGCGGGCCGGACGGCCGAGCGGGGTCCCCCCTGCGCGAGCGGAGTCGCCGGCGCGGGGCTGGGCGGGCTGGGCGGGGGCTGGGGACGAAGCCACGGCGGGGCTCTTTTCCGATCTCGCGTGCGTGGAGCTCACAGGCTTTGTGTGGTCGTACAAGGCCGCGGGTACCGCAAATCCAGGGAACCCTACGAAGGCGCCGACCGTCAGCAACGATACCGGCACACCGAGCGGCCCCCGCGGGACGGGGGCGGGGACGGAAGGTAGCGTCGGGCGTAAGACTGCATGCAGTTCGTGGTAACCGACCGCCGGTCACTTGGCCCGCGTACGGACGAGACAAGGGGAAGACGCACTCCAGATGACGGACCGACGCCGCCGCGCGGCCCTCCTGCTCCCTCTGCCCGCCACCGCCCCAGGGGTGGTGCTGCTGCGCGAGCGCAAGCCGTCGGCCTCGCAGTCCGCCTCCCCGGGATCCGCGGGCACTCCGGGCCCCGACCGCGACGACAACCCCTTCGCACCACCGCCGGCCGACGCCCCCGACCAGGAATGGCGACCGCGCCACCCGGCCCCGGACGCCCAAGGCCGCGACCGGTCCCCGGGTGACGGCGGCGGGGACGGCGAGCAGCAGCCTCAGCAGGACGAGCCGACATCCGGCTGGGGCAGCCAGTGGAGCCCCCGGCAGCCGGGCCGGCAGAGCGGCGGATTCGGCACCCGGCCGGGCGGCCGCAACGGACAGCAGGGCGGCCCCGGCGGCCCCGGCAATCTGCGCTGGGACCCCACCGACCCGGCCCAGCGCCGCGCCCGCTACGCACTGCTGGCCGGTATGTGGTCGTTCTTCTTCGTGCTCTTCAGCCTGCCGGAGGTCTCCCTGCTGCTGGCCGCGCTGGCGCTGTACTGGGGCGTCAGCTCCCTGCGCGCCAAGCCGAACCCGGCGAAGGCGGCCGCCGCGGCGACCACCGCCGCCATGGAGGGCAACCCGCCCCCCGGCGCCACCGCCACCGGCCCCGGGCAGCACCCCGGCGCCCCGCCCGCGCCCGGCTCCACCCGGCCGCAGACCACCGCGGCGATCGCGGGGCTGGTGACCGCCGCACTGGCACTGGTGATGGTGGCCGCGACCTTCACCGTGCAGATCGTCTACCGCGACTACTTCACCTGCGTGAACGACGCCCTGACCCAGTCCGCCAGCAAGTCCTGCGAAAACCTGCTGCCGAAGGAGCTGCGCCCGCTGCTGAGCGTGCAGGAGTAGCTGAGCGTGCAGGAGTAGAGGTCACGGGTCGGCGTCCGTCTCGGCACCGGACGCCACCTCGCACTCCCGTGCCGCCGGTTTCGCTGCCCCGGTCTCCTGTGGCGGATCGGCCTCGGATGCCGTGCCGTCCGCGTCCCCGGACACCGCCTTGGGGTCCGCCCCCGGTCGCCCGCGTAGCCACCACATCCGTAGCCCGACCGCGCCCGGGACCCCGATCAGCGCGGTCCAGCCCGCCGCCGCCAGGCCCGTGCGCCACCAGCTCGGGCCGAAGTCGGCGAGCGCGCCGGTGCCCAGCGCGCCGCCGGCCAGGGCCGCGAGTGCCGCCATGAGGGCGCCGCAGACACCGGCCGCCAGGGCCGCCGCGCAGGCCGTCGTCCACCACGACCAGGGGCCGCCAGGGCCGGCGGTGCACAGGTCGCCGCCCACCGAGGGCGCGGGCGACGCCGCCGCGCGGGCCACGTAGCGGGCCAGCAGTACGCCGGCGGCCACCGGGACCACGGCGGCCGCCCAGGTCAGCGGGGTGCCCGGGCCGGGGGCCGAGAGTGCACCGAGGAGCGGCAGCGCCGGGTGCGCCGTGGCACCGAGCGGTCCGATCGTGCTGCCCGCGCCGAGCGTGAAGCCCGGGCCCAGGCCGTACGCGGCGCCCCAGGCGGCCGCGTTCGGGAGGAGGAAGAGGCACAGCAGCAGCACCGTGGCGCGGCTCTGCCAGTCCGGCGCCAGCTGCACCAGGTCCCGGTACACCTGTCCGGCGTGCAGGCCGAGGACGAGGAGGGTGAGCAGCGCGCCGGCGGCGAGCAGGGCGAGGGCCGCGGTGCCGGCGGCCCGACGGGCAGCGGCGAAGCGGGGGCCGCGGAGCATGGCCCGCAGGCGGTCCGGCGCCCTGTCCCAGGCCTGCCGGACCCGGTCGGGCAGCAGATCGGCGCCGGCGGGCCCGAGGAGGGACCAGGCGGTGCCGGCCAGGGTGGCGACGGCGAAGGCCGGTACGCACAGCAGGACGCTGACCGGCTCGGCGACCAGCCCGCTGGTCGAGGCGTAGAGCAGTACGGCGCCCGCGACCAGCAGATAGCCGGTGAGCAGCGCGCCGAGCAGGGTGCGCGGCGCGGCCGGTACGGCGAGGCCGACGCCGCCGCCGGGGCCCGTGGCGCCGCCGACCGCGGGCGGCCCGGTGTGGCCGGCGGCGGTCGCCAGGGTGTGGCGGGCGGCGCGGTGGAGCAGGCAGACCGGGAGTACGGCGAGCAGCAGCGGGGTCACGGCGACCGGGGCGGGCGTACCGGACTGCGTCGCGGTGCGCACCAGGTCGCCGCCCTGGGCCAGCAACCACAGGTCGGCGGCGAGGTGGAGCGCCCTGGAGGGATCGCTGCCGGGGTAGGGCGAGGCGACCCACAGCAGCAGTACGGCGACCGCGAGCGCGCCGAGGCCGAGACCGGCGGCCGTCACCCCGCCGAGGAAGGCGGCGCCGATCGCGGAGGACCGCTGGGCGGCGATCCGGCCCTGCGAGGACAACGTGGTGCCCCGGTCGGTCAACTGGCTCACGCGGTCATGCTGCCAACAACACCCGTTTCATCCTTGTACTGGGCAAATGATCGACGTGTCGCGCATGTCGCGTGTGTCGGTGGGGATCCGCCGACACCGCTTTCCACACTGCTGTCCATGACTCCGCCGTCCACGACTCCGCGCGAGCAGAACCCGGCCGCCTCCGCCTTCGACGATCTCCACATCCGCCATGCCGCGGCACTGGCCCGGCAGGCGTATCTGCTCACCGGGCGGCCCGCGCTCGCGCGGCGGGCGGTGGAGCGGGGCTTCCGGCTCGCCTGGCAGCGATGGCCGGCCGTGGCGGTGGACCCGGATCCGGCGGGGTGGGTGCGGGCGGCGGTCTACGAGTACGCGCTGACGCCGTGGCACCGGCTGGTTCCCTGGCTGCGGACGGCAGGGAAACCGCAGCGGCTGCCCGGGGCCGTCTCAGCGGCGGACCGTGCGCTCCTGGAAGCGGTGCTGGACCTGCCCGCCGTCCACCGGCGGACGCTGCTGCTGCACGACGGGGTCGGGCTCGGGCTGGACGCGACCGCGGCCGAGACCGAGGCGAGCGCCGCGGCCGCGGCCGGGCGGCTGACGCAGGCCCGCCGGCGGGTCGCCGCACGGCTGCCGGAGCTGGTGCCGGCGGGGCGGCCCACGGTGGCACAGGGCTGGCCCGGCGAGGTCCTGCGGCCCCGACTCGCCGGGCTGATGGCGAAGGAGGCCGGGGTGCCGGCCGATCAGGAGGCGACCCCGGCGGCGGCCGCGCGGCGTGCACGGGCCGGCGGCGAGTGCAGCGCCCGCCGCACCACCCGGGCGGCGCTCGCGCTGACCGGGCTGTTCGCGCTGCTCACCCTGTTCGTGGGGATCGCCGCGCCGGACCACTACGCCCCGCCGCACGACCGGCGGCCGGGGATCACGAAGTCCCCCGCGCTCACGGCCCGGGAGGCGCGCCTGGCCCCCGAGGCCCGGTGAGGCCGCGGGGCCAGGCCGCCCGGAACGGGCACGGGCCCGTACCCACCAGGGGTACGGGCCCGTGTCCGTGTGCACTGCGCCGCAGGACGGGTCCGGCGGTGCGACGGGAGGCGCGGGTCAGCCGACGAGGATCTCGCGGGCCAGACGGGCGGTCTCCGACGGGGTCTTGCCGACCTTGACGCCGGCGGCCTCCAGGGCCTCCTTCTTCGCCTGGGCGGTGCCGGAGGAGCCGGAGACGATGGCGCCGGCGTGGCCCATGGTCTTGCCCTCGGGCGCGGTGAAGCCCGCGACGTAGCCGACGACCGGCTTGGTGACGTTGGCCTTGATGAAGTCGGCGGCCCGCTCCTCGGCGTCGCCGCCGATCTCGCCGATCATCACGATCAGGTCGGTGTCGGGGTCGGCCTCGAACGCGGCGAGCGCGTCGATGTGGGTGGTGCCGATGACCGGGTCGCCACCGATGCCGACGGCCGAGGAGAAGCCGATGTCACGCAGCTCGTACATCATCTGGTAGGTCAGCGTGCCGGACTTCGACACCAGACCGATGCGGCCGGGCTTGGTGATGTCGCCCGGGATGATGCCGGCGTTGGACTGGCCGGGGGTGATCAGGCCGGGGCAGTTCGGGCCGATGATCCGGGTCTTGTTGCCCTTGGCCTTCGCGTACGCCCAGAAGGCGGCGGAGTCGTGGACCGCGATGCCCTCGGTGATGACGACGGCCAGCGGGATCTCGGCGTCGATCGCCTCGACGACGGCGGCCTTGGCGAAGGCCGGCGGCACGAAGAGGACGGAGACGTTGGCGCCCGTCTCCTCCATCGCTTCCTTGACCGAGCCGAAGACCGGGACCTCGGTGCCGTCGAAGTCGACGGAGGTGCCGGCCTTCTTCGGGTTGACACCGCCGACGATGTTGGTGCCGTCACCGAGCATCAGCTTGGTGTGCTTCATGCCAGTGGCACCGGTCATGCCCTGGACGATGACCTTGCTTTCCTTGGTGAGGAAGATAGCCATGGTTTAAGTGTCCTCGTCCCTTACTTCGCAGCCAGCTCGGCGGCCTTGTCGGCCGCGCCGTCCATGGTGTCCACGCGCTGGACCAGCGGGTGGTTGGCGTCCGACAGGATCTGGCGACCCAGCTCCGCGTTGTTGCCGTCGAGGCGCACGACCAGGGGCTTGGAGACGTCCTCGCCCTTGGACTTGAGCAGCTCCAGGGCCTGGACGATGCCCTTGGCGACCTCGTCGCAGGCGGTGATGCCGCCGAAGACGTTGACGAACACGGACTTGACGTCCGGGTCGCCGAGGATGATCTCCAGGCCGTTCGCCATGACCTCGGCGGAGGCGCCGCCGCCGATGTCGAGGAAGTTGGCGGGCTTGACGTTGTTGTGGTTCTCACCGGCGTAGGCGACGACGTCCAGGGTGCTCATGACGAGACCCGCGCCGTTGCCGATGATGCCGACCTGGCCGTCGAGCTTGACGTAGTTCAGGCCCTTGGCCTTGGCCGCAGCCTCGAGCGGGTTGGCTGCGTCCTTGTCCTCCAGCGCCGCGTGCTCCGGCTGGCGGAACTCGGCGTTGGCGTCCAGGGAGACCTTGCCGTCGAGGGCGAGGACCTCGCCGCTGGCGACCTTGGCGAGCGGGTTGACCTCGACGAGGAGCGCGTCCTCGGCGATGAAGGTCTTCCACAGGGTGACCAGGACGTCGGCGACCTGGTCGGCGACCTCGGCCGGGAACTTCGCCGCGGCGACGATCTCCTGGGCCTTCTCCTTGGAGACGCCCTCGTTGGCGTCCACCGGGATCTTGGCGAGCTTCTCGGGGGTCTTCTCCGCGACCTCCTCGATGTCCATGCCGCCGGCGACGGAGGCCATGGCCAGGAAGGTGCGGTTGGTGCGGTCGAGGAGGTACGAGACGTAGTACTCCTCGGCGATCTCCGGCGCGGTCTCCGCGATCATCACCTTGTGGACCGTGTGGCCCTTGATGTCCATGCCGAGGATGTCCCCGGCGCGGTCCACGGCCTCCTGCGGCGTGGCGGCGAGCTTCACACCGCCGGCCTTGCCGCGGCCGCCGACCTTCACCTGCGCCTTGACGACGGACTTGCCGCCCAGCCGCTCGGTCGCCTCGCGGGCCGCCTCAGGCGTGTCGATGACTTCACCGGCCAGCACCGGTACACCGTGCTTGGCGAAGAGGTCCCTCGCCTGGTACTCGAACAGGTCCACGCGCGTCCGTCCCTTGTCTTCTCAGAATCGCCGTAGTGATCGCGGTTCGTTGTCTGCGATGGGCGTGCCGCGAAGGGCAACGTGACGGCGCTGTCACTGAGGGAGGCGTACACGGTGTCCGGATACGCGGCATGTCCGTCTCGCAGGTTATCGCCGCTGGACCTGCGGCCCTAAATCGCAGATCACACTCTGGCGGTGATTACGGTCACAGATCTTTTGGCCGAGTTACGCCTCCGTGGGATTTCCGCATGTTGGCGGCCGGTTTTCGGTGACCCTTCTGGTAGGGCGCGGGCTCCGGTGCCGCTCGCCGTACACCTCCGCTTCGGATGGTGTTCGGCAGCTCCTCCTGGTACGTCCCCGGGCGCCCGGTCTCACGTCGTTCCGGTTCCGCAGATGAGGGCATCCGCTTGCGAAGAAACCCGCGCGGCACCGTCACAACACCTCCGCAGGCGGTGTCCTGAAAGGTCTCTTGACCCGTCAACTCCCCACGGCAGAAACTGCGTTGAGCACTCACACACACATACGCATCAGGAGTCACAAGCTTCGGGCTTGGTCCCGTGCGGGCCGGTCGACAGACCGCTCGGCACCGGGTGCAGACGGGGGAACTTGATGGGTAGCGGGGGGATGCGCGGCCGCGGGCAGCGGGCGGCCGCGGGCTCTTCCGTACCCGCCGCCCCTCCCCCTTCTTCCCACCACCCCTCCCAGCTTTCTCGATTTCTTGGTGTCGTCACACCTGGTGCCTGAAGGGATTGGAGGGGGAATGCCGACACATACGACCTATCCCGGCGTTTATGTCGAAGAGCTTCCCAGCAGCATCCGCAGCATCACCACCGTCACCACTTCGGTGACCGCTTTCGTCGGCCACACCCGGCGCGGCCCGCTCAACCAGCCGGTGCGGATCACCAGTTTCGCCGACTTCGAGCGCCGCTTCGGCGGGCTGACCTCGCAGAGCCCGGTCGCCTACGCCGTCCACCAGTTCTTCGGCAACGGCGGCACGGTCGCCGTGATCGTACGGGTCGCCAAGGCCGGCAGCGGCAAGGAAGCGCACGTCACCCTGGAGTCCACCGAGGGCCACAGCCAGTGCCCGGTGCTTCAGGTGCACGCCAAGGAGCCGGGCGTGTGGGGCTCGGGCCTGCGGGTGGCCGTCGACCACGACTCTCCGTGCCCTGAGGAATCCTTCAATCTGCACGTCCTGGACGCCCACGGCACCGCCCGTGAGTCCTTCTCCGGCCTGTCCATGGATTCCTCCCACGGCCGCTACGCCGAAACGGTGATCAACGCGGGGTCCGCGCTGATCCGCGTCGAGGTGGTCGGCGAGGGCCGTCCGGACCCGTCCGGCACCGTCTCCAAGACCTTCCACCACGAGCTTCCCGACCTGGCCGTCGACCTCACCGTCAAGATCGGCGAGGTGGAGCGCGAGTTCACGCTCTACGATCCGGACTGCGACGGCGCGGCGCCCTGCAACGTCACCGAGCTGGCGCTGCTGCTGGAGCACAAGCTGCGCGCGCTGCCGGACGCCCCCGGCAAGCACGCCTTCGCGGGCGCCGAGGTCACCGCCTTCGGCCGCCGCATCCAGGTCGTCGCCGGCTCGACGGACCCCGACGACGTGGTCCGCTTCCTGGGCGAGTGCGCCAACGACCTCGGCCTGGAGGCCTCCGTCAACCCGCCCGTCTTCCCGCTGTGCGGCGGCGAGGACGGCGATCCGCCCGGCCCGCGGGACATCATCGGCAGCGAGGCCCGCAAGAGCGGCATCCAGGCGCTGCGCGACGTGCACGACGTCAACCTGCTCGCGCTGCCCGAGCTGGCCGCGTACGCCGACACCGAGGACATCGTCACCGTCCTCTCCGCGGCCGAGCGCCTCTGCAAGGAGCGGCGGATCTTCCTCCTGGTCGACGCGCCCGCCGCCTGGGGCAGCGTCGACGCCGCCCGGGCCGGTATCACCGCCTTCGACCCGGTCCGCGGCAACCACTCCGCGCTGTACTTCCCGCACCTGCAGCTCACCGACCCGCTCTCCGGCCGGCTGCGCTCCTTCCCGCCGTCCGGTGCGGTCGCCGGCGTCATCGCCCGTACGGACGGTGAGCGCGGGGTGTGGAAGGCGCCGGCGGGAACCGAGGCCCGGCTGGCGGGCGTGCACTCCCTGACGGTCAGGCTCACCGACCGCGAGAACGGGCTGCTCAACCCGCTGGGCATCAACTGCCTGCGGACGCTGCCGTTGGCCGGCCCGCTGGTGTGGGGCGCCCGTACGCTGCAGGGCGCCGATGCGCTGGACAGCGAGTGGAAGTACGTACCGGTGCGGCGCCTGGCCCTGCACGTGGAGGAGAGCCTGCTGCGCGGGCTGCAGTGGGTCGTCTTCGAGCCCAACAACGAGCAGCTGTGGCAGCAGATCCGCCTCAACGCCTCCGCCTATCTGCACTCCCTCTTCGAGAAGGGCGCGTTCAAGGGCGGCACTCCGCGCCAGGCGTACTTCGTCAAGTGCGACAAGGACACCACGACGGAGGCGGACATCGACAACGGCGTCGTGAACGTCGTGGTCGGCATCGCGCCCGTCAAGCCCGCCGAGTTCGTGATCGTCAAGATCCAGCAGATGGCCGGCCAGTTCGACCTCTAGCGGCGTACCGGAAGCAGGAAAGGAGAAGTGAAGGAATCCGATGGCTGAGTTCCAGATCAACGCCCATCGCTTCGACCCGTACAAGAACTTCAAGTTCCTGGTCCTGTGGGACGGTCGTACGGTCGCGGGCGTCAGCAAGATCAGCCCGCTGAAGCGCACCACCGAGGTCGTCAAGCACCGGCACGGCGGCGACCCCAGCTCCCCGCGCAAGTCCCCCGGGCGCTCCGAGTTCGAGGGCATCACCCTGGAGCGCGGGGTCACCCACGACCCGGAGTTCGACCGCTGGGCCAACAAGGTCTGGCAGGTCGGCGCCGGTCTCGGCTCCGAGGTCTCGCTGGCCGACTTCCGCAAGGACATCGTCATCCAGGTCCTCAACGAGGCCGGGCAGGTCGCCGTCTCGCACAAGATCTACCGCTCCTGGCCGAGCGAGTACCAGGTCCTGGGCGAGATGGACGCCAACGCCAACGCCGTCGCCATCCAGAGCCTGAAGCTGGAGTGCGAGGGCTGGGAGCGCGACTACGAGGTCCCGGAGCCGGAGGAGCCGTCGTTCACGCATCCGGCGTGAGGCGGCGTCGACGGCGAGCCACCACAGCACCGAAGCACCGGACGAGGTGAGGAATGGCGGTCACCGGGCCCGCTGAACTGCTGGCCACCTGGGAAGCAGGGCTGGCCCAGCAGGGCGGCGGCCGGGCCCTGTTGCTGCACCGGGCGGCCCGCTCGGGAGCCGACACCGACGCACTGCTGTCGGTGCCGCTCGGGGAGCGGGCGGCCGATCTCTTCGCGCTGCGCCGGGCGCTGTTCGGCGACCGGATGCAGGTCACGCTCGACTGCGCGGATCCGGACTGCGGCGAGGCGATGGAGTTCGAGCTGGACGCTACGGCGATGGGCGCCCGGCCGCGGCTGCCGGAGGGCGGTCTGCGGGTGGCGGAGGACGACTGGGTGGTGCGCTTCCGGCTGCCCAGCCCCGCCGATCTCGCCGCCGTCGCCGACCTCGCCGCGGTCGCGTCCCTGGCCGACGGTGCCGCGGACGCCCGGCGGCTGCTGGGTGCCCGGTGCGCGCTGTCGGCTCGGCGGGGCGGCCGGACGGTCGCGCAGGAGGAGTTGGCCGCACTGCCCGAGCCGGTGCTCAAACGCTTCGCCGAGGCGGCCGAGGAGGCCGATCCGGCCGCCGAGGTGACGCTGAACATCGCCTGCCCGGAGTGCGGTACGGCCACCCCGGCGGAGCTGGACATCGCCGCGTACCTGTGGACCGAACTGGACGCCTGGGCGCGCGATGTGCTCCTGGACGTCCATCTGCTCGCCTCGGCCTACGGCTGGAGCGAGCCGGAGATCCTGGCGCTGAGCCCGCTGCGGCGCCGCTACTACCTGGAGCTGTGCGCAGATGCCTGACCTGGCCGACTACTTCGACCGGCTGCTGGCGCGGCATGCGCCGGCGGCCGGGGGCGCCGTTCCCGGCGTGCCCGGCGGCGGCCCTGCGGACGGACCCCGGCGCATGCTCGTACAGCCCCGGCTTCCGGGCCCGTTCGAGCGCGTCGAGGCGCTGCGCGGCGCGCCCGCGGAGGCGGACGAACCGGCTCCGCTGTATCCGCAGGCGCCTCGGACCTCGCCCTTCGGGGGTGAACAGGTCCGGTACGAGCGGGAGATCAGGACCACGGAGCGGCAGACCGTGGTACGCCCCGAGGCCACGCGGGACGCCCCCGCGGACCCCGTCGATCCGGTGGCGCGGCCGGCGACACCACTGCTGCGGCCCGCGGCGGCGGTGGAAACCGGGCCGCGTACCGCCGCCGCCGAGGTCGTGCGCCCGCAGCGGGGAGTGCGGGCGTCCGGGGAGGACGGGTCCGCCCGCCGGGCGGCCGCCCCCTCGCCCCCGCCCGGCAGGAACGTCGCTCCCTCCGCTCCGGCCCCGGTACTGCGTCCGCGTACCGAGGCGGTGACGGCGGCCCGCGATGCCACCCGGGCCACGGCCGCCGGGCGGCGCGGGCAGCGCGGCGCCGAGCGGGTGGTGCACGTACAGATCGGGCGTCTGGAGGTCAGCGCGGCCGGCGCCGAGCGCCCCGCGGCGGGCGGGCGGCCGCCGCGCCCGCAGCGCGGCGAGCCGTCGCTGAGCCTCGCGGACTATCTGGCGCGCGGGGGAAGGGCGAGCTGACGGTGACGCACAGGGCGATGTGGCCGGCGCGGATTTCAGGGATTTCAGGGGGACGGACTTCATGAGCAACGCACTCGCCGTCGCGACGGTCACCCAGGCCCTTGCGCTGCTGATCGAGCACAATCTGCACCCCGAGATCGATATGGCGGTCTCGGTCGAGACGCGCAAGCCGCCGGCCGATCCGCCGACCGACCCCACGATCACGGTCTTCCTCTACCAGGTCACCCACAACCCCTCGATGCGCAACAACGACCTGGTCACCCGCGCCTCCGACGGGACGCTGCTGAAGCGGCCGGCGGCCGCGCTCGACCTGCACTACGTGATCAGCGCCTACGGCGAGGAGACCGAGCTGGTCGGGCAGCGGCTGATCGGGAGCGTGGTCCGCACCCTGCACGAAATACCCGTACTGCCCCCGGAGTTGGTCGAGGAGGCGGTGCAGCGGCCGTATCTGGCGGGCAGCGACCTCGCCGAGTCGCTACAGAAGGTCCGCTTCACACCGACCCAGATGGACGTCGACGAGACCTCCAAGCTCTGGGGGATGCTCCACAACACGCCGTACTCGCTGTCGGTCGTGTACCAGGCATCGCTGGTCCTGCTCGACGGCCATCAGAAGCCGAAGCCGGCGCGGCCGGTGGAGCGGCCGGAGGTGACGGTGCTGCCGTTCGGGGCGCCGGGGGCGCCGCAGCCGCCGAGCACGAGGGGAACGGCGGACGCCTCGGTGCCGCCGGGTGTGGTGGCGTCGGGGAGTACGGCTTCCTCGGATACGGATACGGATACGGATACGGCGTCCAGGGCGGCCGCGGAGGCGAAGGGCGGCGCGCCGGCCGGGGGCGGGAAGGGCGCGGGGGCCAGGACTGCCGGCGCCGGGGGCGGGGACGCCGAGGCGGGCCGGGCCGACGGGGCCGGGGGCCGGGCGCGGGCGGGGCGTGCGGCCGGGGCGTCGACGCGGGCGGCGCGCAAGGCCGCGGCGAGTGTCGGGGGCAGCCGGGCCGCCAAGAAGGCGCAGCCGAAGCGGGAGGCGCAGGGAAAGCGGGAGGCGCAGGGAAAGCGGGAGGCGCGGGCCGAGCCCGACGCGTCGGCCGAGAACCCTGACTCCGGCTCGGGTTCAGGTTCCGGCTCCACCGGCTCCACCGGCTCCACCGGCTCCGGCAAGGAGGGCTGAGCGGGGTGAACGATGTCACCGAGGGCGACCGGACGACGGACGGCCAGGCACTGACCGCCGCCCTGGCGGCCGTCCTCGCGCGTCTCGACACCCACGCCGCCCGTGCCGCCCGTACGCCTGCCGAGCCCGCCGACCAGCCCGCTGAGGAGAGCGCCGACCAACCCGCCGACGAGGGCGCCGACCAACCCACCACGCTCCCCGCCGCGCTGGAGGCCCTCGTCTCCTGCTTCGGCCTCAGTGACTTCGAGCGGGACCTCGTGCTGCTCGCCGCCGCGGCGGAGCTGGACCCGACCACCGCGCCCCGGTGCGCCGCCGCGAGCGGCCACCCGGACCGGGCGTACCCCACCTTCTCCCTCGCCCTGGCCGCCCTGGGCGCCCCGCACTGGAGCGCGCTCACCCCCGTCGCCCCGCTGCGTCGCTGGCGCCTGATCGAGCTGGACGACGAGACCCGCCTGACCACCACCCGGCTCCGCCTGGACGAACGCATCCTGCACTTCCTGGTCGGCTCGCCGTACCTGGACGCCAGGCTGCACGGCCTGCTGCGCCGCACCACCGCTCCCCACACCCTGCCGCCCTCGTACGACGCGGCCGCGGACCGGGTCGCCGCGGGCTGGGCGAACGCCGGGCCGGACTCGGCGCTCCGCGTCGAACTGATCGGGGCCGACCTGCGCACCCGCGCCGACATCGCCGCGACGGCCGCCCGCCGTTCGGGACTCGGCCTGTACTCCATGGCCGCCGGCGACCTACCCGCCGACGCCGCCGAACGCGACCGCCTGGCCCGCCTCTGGCAGCGCGAGGCGATCCTGCTGCCCGCCGCCCTCCTGATCGAAGCCGACGAGATGGACCGCGACCAGCACGCCGCGGCGGACGCCTTCATCGCGGGCGCGGCCGTCCCCCTGGTCGTCTCCAGCCCCGACCCGCGCCGGACCGGCCGGCCACGCGGCCGGCGGGTGACCGTACCCAAGCTGAACGACGAGGAGCAGCTGGGACTCTGGGCGGACGCATTCGCCGACCTCCCCGAGCTGACGCCAGGTCATTTGCGGTCCCTCGTCGCCCAGTTCCAGCTCCCGCCGCACGTCGTACGGTCGGCCGCCGCCACCGTACGCCGCGATCTGCCGCAGTCGGACGGGCTCGACGCCGCCGGACTGGCCTGGCAGGCCGGCCTCACCGAGGCCCGGATGGGCCTGGACGAACTGGGCCGCCGCATCGAGCCGCGCGCCGGCTGGGACGATCTGGTCCTCGCCGACCGCCAGCTGCGCATCCTCCAGGAGATCGTCGCCCACGTACGCCGGCGCGGCACGGTCTACCAGGACTGGGGGTTCGCCAAGGCGCTGCGCAGCGGCCTGGGCGTCACCGCGCTCTTCGCGGGCGGCTCCGGCACCGGCAAGACCCTGGCCGCCGAGGTCATGGCCAAGGAACTGGGCCTGGACCTGTTCGTCATCGACCTCTCCCAGGTGGTCAGCAAGTACATCGGCGAGACGGAGAAGAACCTGAGCAGGGTCTTCGACGCGGCCGAGCGCGGCGGCGCACTGCTGCTCTTCGACGAGGCCGACGCGCTCTTCGGCAAGCGCAGCGAGGTCAAGGACAGCCATGACCGCTACGCGAACCTGGAGGTCAGCTATCTGCTGATGCGGATGGAGGCGTACCGGGGTCTGGCCGTGCTGACGACGAACATGAAGAAGGCGCTGGACTCGGCGTTCATGCGCCGTATCCGCTTCGTCGTGGACTTCCCCTTCCCCGGCGAGAAGGAGCGCGCGGAGATCTGGCGCCGGGTGCTGCCCGCCCAGGCTCCCCTGAAGGGTGTCGAGCCCTCGCTCCTCGCCCAACTCACCGTCGCCGGCGGCTCGATCCGCAATATCGCGCTGTCGGGCGCCTTCCTCGCCGCCGAGGAGGGCGACCGCCTCCAGATGCGTCACATGCTGGCGGCGGCCCGTACCGAATACCTGAAGCTGGAACGCTCCTTGGCGCCGTCGGAGGTCCACGGATGGGTCTGAGCGAGGTCGGGAACGAAGCGCGGAAGCCGGCAGCCGAGCCGCCGCCGCGCTCCTTCCGTATCGACATCGGCGAACTGGTCCTGGACGGCTTCGATGCGGCCCGGATCGATCCGGACCGGGTGTCGGCGGCCTTCCAGGCCGAGTTGACCCGGCTCGTGCGCGAGCGCGGCGTACCGCTGGCCGCGGACGGGACGGGCGTGGCGCTGGACGGCCTCGCCGGGCTGCCGCCGCTGCCGGCGACCACCTCTCCCCTGCGCCTGGGGGAGGCACTGGCCCGCGCGGTGCACGCGGGGCTCGCGGGACGGGGGGATCCGCAATGAGTACGGCGCAGTCCTCGACACAGGACAGCCGGTCGGCCGCCGAGGACCGGCGCCGCAAGCGCAGGGAGCGCTCGGCCAAGGCCCGCGCCCCGGAGCCGAAGGACATCGTCAGCGGCGCCGGCCAGCCCCTGGACCTGAGCGTCCGCCGCGAGCTGGAGGAGCAGCTCGGCCACGACTTCGGCCAGGTCCGTCTGCACACCGACCGCGACTCCGGGCAGCTCGCGGAGCTGATGGGCGCGGACGCCTTCGCCGTCGGCCAGGACATCTTCTTCCGGGAGGGGACGTACCGCCCGGGCACGGCCGACGGGCAGCGCCTGCTCGCCCATGAGCTGCTGCACACGGTCCAGAACCCGCACGGCCTGGGCGCGTTGCGGGCGGGCCGCGACCTGGGCGCGGTCAGCCTTCCGCAGGAGGCGGTCGAGCGGGAGGCGGAGTCGGCGGCCCGGGCGTCGGTGCTGGGCGCGCTGCGGGACTCCGTATGGGAGGAGCCCGCCGCGGAGGTCGAGCCGGGGCAGACCACGCCCGGCTGGCTTCGTTACGCGACGGTCGACGCCGACCGTCGGCGTTTCGAGCAGCTGGACCCGGCCACGTTGGTGGACCGCCTCGCCAATGGTGTGCTGCGCTCGCTGCGCGGTGACCCCGAGGACCTTTCGGGCCGGGTGCGGCTGCAACTGGCGCGGCTGGCGCCGGAGGTGCAGGACGGCGTGCTGGACCGGCTTGAGGTGCGGCTGTCCACGCCGGACCTGGAGCGGCTGTATGCGCTGGTCGAGGAGGTGGAGCAGGCCGGGCAGCTGCCGTTGGACGCGGCCGCGGCTCCCCAGGCCGTGCCCGACGAGGCCGAGGCGATCCGGCAGGAGCGGGCGCAGCGGGCGGCCGACGCGCGCGACGCGCGCGAGCGGGCGGAGCAGGAAGGCGACGACCGGCGGAAGCGGCAGCAGCGGCGGAAGGACTCCGATCCGGCCGGCGACGGGGCTGCCGTGGAGCGGGGCGGGCGGTCCGAGGCCGGGTCCGCCGCCGGTGGTGCGGCGAAGACCCCTTCACCGCAGACCGCTGCGGCGGCGCCGGAGCGGCCGGCGGGGCAGTCCCGGGACACGGCCGGGGCGCAGCAGGAGTCGCGGGCCGAGGAGAAGCAGCAGGACTCCGACGCCGCCCGGCAGCGCTCGCGGCAGGACTCGACGGGCGCGGCCGGCGGCAAGGAGGACGGCCCGGACGCCGGCCGGCAGTCGGAGCAGGCCGCTCAGCAGGGAGTGGAGGACGCCGGGGACGATCGCGCGGACCAGCAGGCCGCCGAGGAGCAGGCGGCCGATCCCGAGGAGCTGGATACCAGCGAGGCGGAGCCCGGCGAGAAGGACCGGACCGGCCGCGGCGCCGACGTGCGCCGCGCCGGCGACCCCGACAACGAAGCGGACGCCGACGACGAGCCGCTCGGCCTCGAAGAGGAGCCCGCGGACCTCGACGAGGACGACGAGGACGCGGGCGCCGAGGAGGGCGACGAGGACGCCGACCTGGAGGCGGCGGACGACGAGGCCGCCGCGGACGCCGAGGAGTCCGGGCCCGAGGACGGCCTCGACGGCTCCACCAGTGCCGCCGCGGGCGCGAAGAACGCGCAGAACCAGCAGAGCGGGGGCGACTCGGCCGGCGGTGGGAGCAAGGGCGCACCCGGCGTTCTCAACTCCCCGGCCGGCGAGGATCAGTCGGCGGCGGCCTTACGTCAGGCGGAGAGCGAGTCCGGCGGGTCCGCCGACGGGAACGCCACGGAGGAGGGCGAGTCCGGCGACCGGCTCTCCGAGGATCTGCAGACCGACAAGTCCATCGAGCAGGAGATCGGCCCCGAGCCGGACGAGTCGGCGGACGACAGGACCGGCGAGGAGCCCGGGGAGAACAGCACCGATACGACCGATCCCGACGACGCCGAGCGGGACGCGGAGCAGGCTGCGGAGCGCAGGGAGGACGCGGAGGCCAAGCGGCGGGACGAGGCGGCCCGTGCGGCCACGGCCGGGTCCGGCGGCGGGGCGGGGCCTGGACCGGGTGGCGATACGGCCGCGCCGGAGAAGCTGGCGAAGTCCGATGAGGACGCGCGCCGCCAGGCGGTCGGTACGGCTTCGGAGTCCTCGGCTGCGGGCGCCGGCGGCGGGAAGGGCGCGGGGGGCGGCTCGGCGGGTGCCGGGGATACCGGTGTCCAGGCGGCGAGTGCGACGAATGAGGCGAGTGAGGCGTCCGGTGCTCAGGCCGGCGCTCCCTCCGGTACGCACACCGGCTCGGCCACCGACAAGGCCACGGGCACGACGCACAGCGGCTCGGCCTCGGGCAGCTCGGCTTCCGGCGACGCGGCCTCGACCGCGGGCGAGCGTGCCAAGGACGACCCCGCGACGAAGGACGCCACCGAGGGGAAGGGCGGCACCGAAGCGAAGGACGCCGCAGAGGCCCCGGACGTCACCCAGGGCAAGGGGCCCGCGACCACACCGGGTTCGCCGGCCGGTCCCGACGACCTCTCCAGGGCGGGCTCCTCGTCCCCGGCGAAGCTCGCGGCGGGCGGCGGTCCCGCCGGGCCGATGTCCGCCGGCACGTCGGCGAAGGGCGGAGCCCCCGCGGCCGAAGGCGGACCCAAACCCCGGGCGGCGAAGCCCGCTGCGCGGCCGAACCTGACCGGGCCCAAGCGGCAGGCGGCCCGGCAGGCGGCGAAGGCGGCCGCCGGGCGGGGCGGAGGCGGCGGAGGGGGCCGTACGTCTCCGGCACCGGCGCCGGCGCCGGCACGAGGCGGCGCTCGCGGGGGCGGCGGGGGCGGCCGGGGCGCCGCATCCGGCGCGACGAAAGCCAAGAAGGAGGCTCCGGCCCCCGATGTCTCCAAGGCCACCCCCGAGTCGGGGTTGGCCACGGCGGCCAAGCTCAAGCCGCATATCGCGCTGGAGACGCTGAAGGGCGTCGACGGGGCGGTGGGCAACTCGGTCGGCAAGGAGCGTGCGGCGCTGCGCAAGGCGCCGCCGAAGACGGAGCGGCCGGCCGGCTCTCCGAAGACCGTGCCGGGTGGTCCGAAGGCGGCCGCTCCGGGGACGTACACCCACGCCAAGGTCTCGCGTACCGACGCCGCAAAGGGCGAGACGCCGAAGATCGACGGCGAACAGCGGCCGCAAGGCCAACCGCCGACCGCCGATATGCCGGAGCCGAGCTGGTGGGACATCGGCGTGACGATCGGCGCCAAGCTGCTGGGCAAGCTCCTCAAGGAGATCCTGCCGCTGGACGACCTGATCGACTCGATCCTCGACCTCCCCAGTACGGACCCGGGGATGCACGGCACCAAGGTGGGCGACGCCCCCGGCCTGCCGCTCCAGGACGACTCCGACCCGCAACGCACCGACGAGCAGGGGCTGAAGCTCGACGAGCGGAAGAACGAGCTGCACAGGTCCGGCCGTGAGGACGCCGCCCGGCCGATGGGCGAGGACCAGATCTACCCCGACGTGCCCCGCGAGACGCTGACCGGGAAGGTCCCCGGCGGCAAGGGCAGCAAGGCCGGGAAGGCGGGCGGGCACAAGGCTCCCGGCGGCGGCGTACCGGTCGAGTCCCTCGACGCCGTGGCCGAGCACGACCGCGGCCCGCAGATCCAGGCGGGCTTCACCAGCGGCCGGCAGAAGATGACGGACGAGCGCCGGGCCAAGGACAGAAAGGCCAGGGACGACAAGCAGCGGCACGACCGTGATCTGAAGCGGGAAGTCGACGCCAGCAGCAAGACGCAGGCCAACGAGCGTGAGAAGGGCCAGTCCGAGATCTCCGGCCACCGCGACAAGTGGCGCAAGGAACAGGACGGCAAGGTCGCGGAGATCGACGGCAGGAAGGGCAAGCGGTACGACGACGTCCGCGGCAAGATCAAGACGCGGCAGAAGGAAACCGACGACAAGGTCGACGAGCGCACCAAGAAGGACAACGAACAGATCGACAAGCACCAGACCGGTGCGAAGGAGAAGGCGGAGCAGAAGAAGAAAGACAGCAAGGACAACGCCGACAACTGGCTCGACGGGGCGATCAACGAGCTCAAGTCGTGGTTCAAAGAAATCAAGAAGGCGATCAAGGGGTTCTTCGAAGAAGCTCGGAACGCCGTCACCGGCCTGATCGACAAGTTCAAGTCCGAGGTCTTCACGTTCATCGACAAGGCCCGCGAATGGGTCGTCGAGCGGATCAACGAGTTCGCCGACGACCTGATCGCCCTCGGTGACGAACTCCTCGCCGACTACCCGGCGATGCGCGACAAGTGGCGCAACACCATCAACGGCGCGCGCAACTACGCCGTACGGAAGGTCAACGAGGCCGCCGGCGCGCTCAAGAAGGTCGTCGGGGGGCTGCTCGACGGATTGTCCGACGCACTCGTGGCGGGACTGGACGTGCTGGAAGACGGCCTCATGAAGGCCGTCGATGTCGTGGAGGGCGCCACGGTCGGCGCGTTGGAGTTCGCGAAGGGGGTCGTCGAGGCCCTCGGCGAATGGGCCGCCATCTTCAACGACATCGTCTCCGACCCGGGCGGCTGGATCAGCAAGGCCGGCGACGCGGCACGGACCGGGGCGAGGGAGTACCTCTTCGAGGAGACGAAGTCGGCGGTCAAGAGGTGGGTCAACGAAAAGATCCAGGAAATCACCGGCCTGTCACCCGAGGACTTCCAGGCACTGATCGAAGGAAACGTCTCCGCCGAAGAGATGGGCAAGATGGCCTGGGACGCGGCCCTCCCCCAACTCCCGGTGATCATCGGCGAACTGGTCATCAAGCAGGTCGTGGCCAAACTGATCCCCGGCGCCGGCTGGGCCATGGCCATCATCGACGCCCTCAAGACCGCCTGGGGCGCGCTCAGCAAGATCCTGGCCGCCTTCGGCCTCTTCATGGACTTCCTGAAGGCGGTCAAGAGCGGGAATGCGGCGCGCCCGTTCGCCAAGGCGGTCGCGGCCGGTGTCGTCGCCCTCCTGGAGCTGGTCTACCAGGCCCTGGTCCACGGCATCCAGAAGTACATGGGCAAGGTCACCAGCAAGCTCGGCGAGATGCTCAAGAACATCCGCAGCAAGCGGCGGCCGGGCGGGCACGACGGCCCGGACGAGCCCGGCGCGCCCGGAAACCACGACAAGCCGGGCCGGGACGACCGCCCGGCGAACGCCAACCGGCCCAGCCCGACGGCCGACAAGCCGGGCCCCACCGACAAGCCCAACCAGCGCCCGGTCCCGCGCAAGCCCTCCCCGGACAAGACCTCCCGCCCGGACGACGGCCCCCGCCCGACCAAACGCCCCTCCCCCGAAAAGAAGCCGCGCCCGGCCCACCAGCCCAAGCACAAGAAGAAGCCGGACGAACACGAGCGCCGCGAGGACGGCCGCGAGGTCAACACCGCCCGCCGGCGCGCCCGCGCCGCACAGCGCAAACAGCACGAGGACGACAGGCCCCACCTCAACAAGCGCCGCGGCCCGGCCCGCGACACCCTCCGCAAGAACAACCGCCCGACCAACAAGCGCGACGACGCCCACAAAACCAAGGACCCGCTCCACAAGAAGGACCCCAACAAGCCCGACCTCACAAAGCACACGGACGCCAAGAAAAAGGTCGACACCAAGAAGCGCCCGCCCCGCAAGCCCGAGTCCCGCACCCGCCGCAAACTCCGCCGCGCCCGCCAGACCATCAAGTCCGCCCTGAACAGGGCCCGCCGCGCGGCCCGCCGCCTCTCCGGCAAGGCCCGCAAGCTACGCCACAAGCTCAACAACCGCACACACCGGTTGAGGAACCAGTGGCGGCGGCAGCGGGATCGGTTGCGGCGAAACCACCAGAAGAGGCGGGCCCAACGGCGGGAGAAGAACCGGAGGCGGGAGCCCACCCGCGATCACGACATGCCGAAGGTGCGCTTCCGCAACAGGGACGAAGAAGTGCACACCCTGATGTACCGCGGCAAGGGCCGCGGCGCCGAGTTGGTGGTACGCAGCCAGACCGACCCGATCGACGAGTACCTCAACGGCTGGGCGCAGAAGGCTGGCGAGATCAAGAACGACGCTCAACGTAAGGCCGCCCAACAGGGAGCCGTCCGAGCGGCAAGGGCCGAATACACGCAGATAGAGAATCTGCAGAAGCGGCTACCCGCCAGAGGCACGACGACGAGAAGCGGCGAGGCCGTCTACACGGCCCTGCGCATCGCACTCACGAGACTCGGACGAATTCTGGAAACCCGTGATGACAATCCGGACCATCCGCCGCTTCTCCCGATGATACTCCCGCCCTATACCGACGGCGTACGCGGCGCAGGTTTTCAAGCAACCGGCATCAATAAGACCATCACGAGCCACAAGGGAGAGAAACCCAGCAACAAGTACCCGAATGTCCCGCTCGGATGGAATCTCGTCCCCAACAGCCTGAAAAACGATACAGCATGGGTGCGCATGCACCTCTTCACGGAGAATTTTGGCGGAAAAGCCACGGGCTCGAACCTCGTCCCGGCGCCAGGCCCGTCCGTCAACACCAGATTTGCGTACCGCGTAGAACTTCCAGCATTTAGGGCGATAACAACGATCCCCGCAATCAAGATGATCTGGTTCAATTACGACGTCAGCTTCTACACGGGTCCCGATGAATACTTCCCGAAGAAGATCTCGATGGCATGGGGACCGTACAAGCCGGCAGGAAACACCTGGCGGAAGGAACCCGCAAAGGATCACTACACGCGGGACAACATAGAACGCCCGAATGCCCTAGACCCCAGGTTCGACATCAATGGAAGAGGGCCGGGATCAATTAGGTCCAAATTCGGAGTCGGCCTCGCTTTCGCGAAGGCTGTGAGGGATCAGTCCCCGTATCGCGACATATACCACCTGATCGTGCGACTGAAGAAGTACAAGAAAGACCTGGCCGCAACATCACCGAGGAAGCTCAAGAATTTCGAAAAGGAATTGAAGGCCGTGGTCGACAAGAAGTCGGACATACGCTTTACCTAGAGGATCGAGAAATTATGGCACGCTTCACCGAGCAGGAACTCAGGTACCTCAAGCTCCTGGATGAACTGCAGGAGAAGGGCGAAATCACGGTCTTCTCCGAAGAGCGGGGCAACATCGAGGAGGCCACAGGAGAGGCAGCCGAAGCCTTCTCGCTTATCGCAGAATGGCATGACATTCATCTCTCACCGGAGCTGCAGCATGCATTTCTTCGATTCGACGGGATCTCCTGCCACTGGCGCATGGAGAGCGGCCACACGATCCTGACCGGCGAGTTCTCACTCCGGCACCTGACTGCCGCCATGTTCGCAACCGGGGACACCCTGATCCACGAAGACTGCAGTACGGCCGAGCGTGCTCTTTACTCGGAGTTCCGCATATTCGACGATCACCCCAGAACAGGAGCAGGGACGCTGGCCGCGCTCCGTGTCCAGCCCGACGCGACCGGCCCCACCTCGCCGGAAGTCTGGTACTACGACAGTTCTGACGGTGCGTTCAAACTGGACATCGACTACGCCCAGTACCTCGATGCGCTCCTCATCACCAAGGGAACCAACGGCTGGCAGTACTTGTACGCCGACGTAGACCTGAAGGACAGCGGCTTGGGGAGCGTCGCAGACGACATGCGAAACATGCTCGACGTATTTCCGACACTCTTTCCCGACTATTCGTATGAGCCGCTGAGGCGGCGCCTGGAGGAAAGGCTGTGACCCGCTACGCCGACATCCCCAAGCCCATCCGTTCCGGCATCGTCATTGTCGATCCCGATCTCGGGACGCCGCAGCGGATCATCGTGCTGCAGTTCAATCCGGACACTCTGGAGCGGTCCGTGGCGCCCCAAGCTGCCGGAGGTGAGGGAGACGGCGGCGGAGGTGGGAGTGGTGGGGACAGGAACGAGGCGCTGAGACTCAAAGGGCCGGCGCAGGAGACGTGGAAGTTCACGGCGGAGATTGATGCTACGGATCAGCTTGACGTAGCGGCGCCCCATGGCATCCACCCTCAACTCGCCGTGTTGGAAATGCTCGTGCAGCCGACCACTGCGCAGCTTCGGGCCGCCTCCCATCTCAGCAAGAAGGGGACTATTGAGATCAGCCCCATTGAGATGCCGTTGACGCTGTTCACGTGGGGCAGCAAGCGGGTCATGCCTGTCCGGCTCACCGAGTTGTCGGTCAATGAGTCGGCGTTCGACGTCAATCTGAACCCGATCAGGGCCTCGCTCAGTATCGGGATGAAGATCCTGACCGTGAGTGATCTGCCGGCGGGGCACCGTGGGGCCGAGTTGTACCTCGCGCACCTGGCGCAGAAGGAGCAGTTGGCGCGGGCCGCCCGGGGCGGGAGCTTTGCGGCGCTCGGGCTTGGTGGGAGGGGGATCTGAGGGTGATCGAGCCGTATGAGCGGGCGTTGGACGAGGTGCCCGGGGCGCATCCGTATCCGCGGAGCAGTCGGTACGCCGACGTGGAGATCGGGGTGCATCGCATGCCCGACGGGAGCGAGGTGAAGTACGCCAAGCGGCGGTTGCTGCCGCGGCTGGAGGATGCGGCCGAGGAGACGGTGCCGCACACCGTCAGCAGTGGCGAGCGACCGGATCAGCTGGGGCAGCGGTACTTCGGGGATCCGGGGCAGTGGTGGCGGATCGCCGATGCCAATCCGGTGTTGGATCCGCGGGAGTTGACGGATGAGCCGGGTGAGGAGATAGCCGTTCCGCTGCCGGGTGGGTTCCCGGGCGGGATGGGCGGGCCGGGGGTGCGCAATGGGTGACGACCAGCCCGTTGGGCGGGGGCCCGTTCATGTGTCGCTGTATATGGGGCCGAAGTCCGCGCGGCCGGTGCCGGCAGAGGTGACCGAGGCGTTGTTGTCGGCGCAGATCACGAGTACGGCGGGTGAACGGAGCGGTTTTCAGATCGCGTTTGATCTGACGAAGAAGGGGGCGATCGTTGACCGGTTGTTGCCTGAGGGGTTCTTCGATCCCAAGACTCGGGTGATTGTGGCGGTTTCTGTGAAGGGGACGCCGTTTGTTTTGCTGGACGGGTTGATCGTGCGGCAGGAGGTGGGGGCCAGTAATCAGCCCGGGCAGACGACTCTGACGGTGACGGGGGAAGACCTGACGCTGTTGATGGACCTGGAGGAGCGGGCCGACCGGTATCCGAACCTGGCTCCCTCGCAGCGGATCGAGCGGATTCTGGGGAAGTACGCGGATTACGGGATCGATGCCCGGATTATTCGGGAGCAGATTCCGCAGCCGCCGCGGGAGCAGTTGCGGGTGGATTACCAGGTCGGGACCGATCTGCAGTATGTGAATGAGCTGGCCAGGGCGAACGGTTATACGTTCTATCTCGATCCTGGGCCCGTGCCGGGGAAGTCGACGGCGTTCTGGGGGCCCGAGCAGCGGCTTGGGCAGCGGCAGCACGCGTTGAATGTGAATATGGATGTGAACTCGACGGTGGATCAGTTGACGTTCGCTTACGACGGGACGGCCAGGGAAGAGCCGCAGGCGCGGGTGCAGGACCCGGTGACGCGGCGGGCGCCGTTGCTCGCCCAGCCGGATATCAGTCCGCTGCGGCCGCCGCTGGGGCTGCGGGCCTCGCCGGCCCTGAAGCGGAAGACGTTGGGCGGGACCGCGAAGAGGGATGAGGCCATCGCCCGGGCGGAGGCGCTGGGAAGGGCTGCGACGTCCGCCGATGCGATTTCGGGGTCCGGGTCGTTGGACGTCAATCGGCATGGATATGTGTTGCGGCCACGGGAGTTGGTCGGGGTGCGCGGTGCCGGAGTGACGTACGACGGTGACTACTACGTGAAGAGTGTGACGACCAATCTGCGCCCCGGGTCGTACCAGCAGAATTTCACCCTGTCGCGGGAGGGCCTGATCGCCCGTAGCGGGACCGTACGCCCATAGGCCCGCAAGCCCCCCGTAGGCCCGCAAGCCCGTAGAGCGGCGCTCGCTGGAACCAGGAGATGTGAGTAATGGCCGGTGCACCGAACAACCGCTTTCTCGGCAAATTCCGCGGCCGGGTGGTGGACAACAACGACCCGATGGGGCGAGGGCGGCTGATCGTCCAGGTTCCGGATGTGCTCGGCGATGAGCCGTCGACGTGGGCGCTGCCCTGCTTCCCGTTCACCGGGCCGCAGGCGGGGCAGGTCGTCGTGCCGTCGGTCGGGGCGGGTGTGTGGGTGGAGTTCGAGCAGGGCGAGCCCAGTTATCCGATCTGGGTGGGGTGTTGGTACGGAAGCCGGGAGGAATTGCCGGAGGACGCGCAAACCGATCCGTCCACGGCGCATCCCGTCGTCATCCAGACGCCGAGGAAGCACAAGTTGGTGATGTCGGACGTGCCCACCAACGGGATTTTGCTGGAGGCGCCGGGCGGGGCGTACGTGAGGATCGATGCGACGGGTGTGCATATCAACAACGGGCATGGCGCCTCGATTTCTCTGGTCGGGGATCAGGTCGATATCAACGACGGCCGGCTGACGGTGCCCAGGAAGCGCTGAAGCAAAAAGGCATACGGGGAGGGGGCAGGGAAATGGCGAGCGGGAATCTCGTGCACGGCGGGACCGCGATCAGTTGTCCGCATGGCGGGCGCGTGGTGTCCGCGGGTTCCGCGGGCGCGCACGGCGGTGTGCGGATCGATGACGCGCCGGTGGCCACCGCCGCGGGCCTTTTCACGGTCAGTGGATGTATGCACCGCGTCGGCGGGCGTGCGCATCCGTGCACGAGCGTGCGGTGGACGCCGGACGCCGGGGATCACGCCGTACGCGTCGACGGGGTGCCGGTGCTGCTGGACACCACGGCGGCGATGTGTTTCAGCGCCGGGCTGGTGCCGCAGGGCCCACCGGTCGTGACGTCCGTCCATCAGGGCCAGGGGGTGTCCAGCCGATGAGGGCTGCGAAGAAGGTACGTACCGAGATCGCGTTTCCGTTTCGGATCGACCGGCGGGGGCGGACCGCGCACGCGGACCACGACGACCATGTGCGGGATCTGATCGAGCAGTTGTTGTTCACCAGTCCCGGTGAGCGGGTGATGCGGCCGGACTTCGGGTGCGGGCTGCTGGATCTCGTCTTCACCCCGAACAGCCCGGAGCTGGCGTCGGCGGTGGAGCTGTCGGTGCAGGCGTCGTTGCAGCGGTGGCTGGGGGACCTCATCGAGGTCGAGTCGCTGGACGTGGTGAGCGAGGAGAACGTCGTACGGGTGTATCTGCGCTATGTGGTGCGCTCCACCGCGAGCCGGCGCGACGAGGTGTTCGAGGGGCGGGGCGAGGGATGAGCCAGCGGCAACAGGGCGCGACGACAGGCGAGTTGGCAGATGCCGGGGAGGGGCGGCGCGGGCGGGTCAGGGCGGCGCGGCTCAACGGCGTCGACGCGGTGGAGGTCGCCGACGACGGGGTGACGCTGACCGTCACCTTTCTCGGCAAGGCGCCGCACGGGCTGCGGCCGGAGAACGTCCGTATCGACGGCGGGCGGCGGATCACCGGCCTGGAGGCCCTGGAGGTCTTGGTCGAGCGGGAGGAGGACCCCGAGCTCGACGACCGGCTGCTGGTGACGCTGGACCGGGCCGGGGACACCTCCCGCTACCGCCTCTCCCTCGTCGAGACCGATCCGTACGGGCGACCCGGCACCGAGCCGTACGAGGGCTTCGACCAGCGGTACTTCGGCCAGGAGTTCTCCTTCCGGCCCGATTGCCCCAGTCCCTTCGACTGCGCGGACGAGGAGGGCGGCACCGGGCCGGGCGACTGCCCGGACACCTTCCGGCCGGCGCCCGTCATCGACTACACGGCCCGCGACTACGACACCCTGCGCCGGCTGGTCCTGGACCGACTGCGGCTGACCTCCCCCGACTGGGTCGAGCGCAGCCCGGCGGATCTGGGGATGACGCTGGTCGAGCTGCTTGCCCACACCGCCGACCAGATCAGTTATCAGCAGGACGCGGTGGCGACGGAGGCGTATCTCGACACGGCCCGGCGCAGGGTGTCCGTACGGCGGCACGTCCGGCTGATCGACTATCCGATGCACGACGGGTGCAGTGCGCGGGCGTTCGTGTCCGTCGAGGCAGTGGAGGAAATCACGCTGCTTCCGGGCGAGTTCCGCTTCGCCGCGATCGATACCAGGACGTACAGCCCCCACGACCGGCCGGAGATCGGCAGCGTCATCGACGACCGGGATCTGGCGGTGCTCGACGAGCGCGGTGCGGTGGAGGTCTTCGAGCCGGTCGCCGCCACGCCCCTGGTGGTGCGGCCCGAGCACAACGCCGTCCGGCTGTGGACCTGGGGCGGTGAGGTCCGCGCCCTGCCGAAGGGGGCCACCGGCGCGACGCTGCGCGACGAGTGGGCCGACGACGCCTGCCAGACGCGCGCGCTCCGGCTCCGCCCCGGTGATCTGCTGCTGTTCGAGGAGGTCAAGGGGCCGCGTACGGGAACGCCCGGCGACCAGGACCCCACCCACCGGCAGGCCGTCCGCCTCACCTCCGTCACCCCGGCCGTCGACCGGCTCGACGACCAGCCGGTGCTGGAGGTCACCTGGGCGCCCGAGGACGCGCTGGCGTTCCCGTTGACGCTGTCCACCCGGGGCGGGCCCCACTGCGCGCCCGTCGAGGACGTGAGCGTGGCGCGCGGCAATGTGGTGCTGGTCGACCACGGGCGGTCGCCGGCCTTCGGCAGCGCCGACGAGGGCGTCCCCGAGGCCGTCACCGTCCCGCCCGTCCCCGCCGTCCTCGGCTCCTGCGACCCGCCGGCCTTCGGCTGCGGCGACCGCAAGGACGACGGCAACGCCACCGCGGCCACGATCAACGCCCTGCTGGAGAAGACCGGTTGCCATCAGGCGCTCACCCCCGACGACATCCGTGAGCTGTTCACCGTCGTCGGCGAGGAGGCGACCGTACGGGCCGGGCTCGGGCTGGAGCTTGCCGGGCAGCGGCGGGAGAGGGTCGTACCGGGCACCGTCCATGCCCAGGCCGAGGCGCTGCGCACGCTGCTCGCGCAGTCCGTCTACCCGGGCGTCGTGCCGCGCTTCGGGCCGGTGCTGCACCGCTCCCCCGTCGCCCAGACCGTGCCGTTCCCGCAGCCCGCGCAGGTCGCGGCGGGGCAGGCCGACCGGCTGGCGGGGATACGGGAGCGGGTGCGGGACCGGCTCGTCGCACTGTGGCGCAGCGCCCGGGACCACGACGGGCTGGCGGAGGACGAGATCACCGAGCTGACGGTGGTGTTCGGCCTGAAGACCCTCGAACGCCTCGAACTGCGCCGCCACCCGGTGCGGGCGCTGCGGGAGCTGCTGCACCGCGCCGACGAGCTGCTGGCGGCCAAGCTGCGGCGGCTGGAGGTGCTGGGCGCACGGGCCCGGGCCGGCACGGTGCTGGACCGGCGGACCGCCTGGGAGATCGCGCACAGCTGGGGCCCGGCGTACGCCGTGGGGCTGGACCCGGACGAGCCGGTGCTGCACGGGCCGGCGGCCGCACTGCTGCCCGATCCGCGGGCCGCGCTGCCCGCCGTACGGATCGAGGAGGAGCAGGGCGGCGTCTGGCTGCCGCGCCGCGACCTGCTCGACAGCGGCCCCCGCGACCGGCACTTCGTCGGTGAACTCCAGGACGACGGGCGGCTCGCGCTGCGTTTCGGCGACGGGCGCTACGGGGCCCGGCCCGAGCCCGGCAGCCGGCTGGTCCTGCGCTACCGGCTGGGCGGTGGTACGGCGGGCAATGTCGGCGCCGAGGCCATCAACCACCTCGTGCTCGGCCGGAGTGCGAAGGACTCGGATGCCGCCGCGCCCCTGCCGGTGGCCGGCGTCCGCAACCCCCTGCCCGCCACCGGCGGTACGGAGCCCGAACCGGTCGAGCAGGTGCGCCAGCTCGCCCCGCTCGACCTGAAGCGGACCCGGCTGCGGGCCGTGACCGCCGCCGACTACGCGGAGCTGGCGTCGGCGCTGCCGGGTGTGCAGCGGGCCGCGGCCGAGATCCGCTGGACCGGCAGCGTCCAGGAGGCGCATGTGGCCATCGACGCGGCGCGGACCGGCGAGCCCAGCCCTCAGCTGCTGGACTCCGTCGCGTACGCGCTGGAGAGCTACCGGCGGATCGGGCACGACCTGGTCGTCGAACCGGCCCGGACGGTGCCGGTCGATCTGGGGATCGAGGTATGTGCGACTCCCGGTCACCAACACGGCCAGATCCTGGCCGAGTTGACGCGGGTGCTGGGCGGCCGGCGGCTGCCGGGGGGCGGTCTGGGCTTCTTCCATCCGGACGCGCTGACGTTCGGGGAGCCGGTGCGGCTCAGCCGCCTCACGGCGGTGGCCGCGGCCGTCCCGGGCGTGCTGAGCGTACGGGTGACCCGCCTGCAGCGGCTGGTCCACGAGGGACACCTCGACGACCGGGCGCTCAAGGACGGTGTGCTGCGGCTCGGCCCGCTGGAGATCGCCGTGTGCGACAACGACCCGGAGCGGCCCGAGAACGGCCGGCTGACCATTGAGTGGGGGAGTGCCCGATGAGCACCTGCGGATGCGGCTGCGACGGGGGGATCGGCGGCCACGACGAGCGCCGCGCCCCCGACGCCCTCTACAACCCGCCGGGCCGCCCGGCGCTGGACTACCGCGTCGACGACTACGGCGGCTTCCTCGCCGGGATGCTCGACCGGCTCGCCTCGCCCGCCTACCCGGCGCTGCGCGGCCTGACCGTGCGAACGCCGGACGATCCGGCGATCGGGCTGCTGGACGTCTGGGCGGTGCTCGGCGACGTACTGACCTTCCACGGCGAGCGGATCGCGCAGGAGGGCTATCTGCGCACCGCCAACGAGCACCGGTCGCTGGCTCTGCTGGGGCGGCTGGTCGGGCACCGGCCGCGGCCGGGCGTCGCCGCCGACACCCACCTCGCGTACACCCTCGACAAGGATCCGCGCGCCGAGGACCTGCCGGTGGTCGTCCCGCGCGGCGCGCGCAGCCACAGTGTGCCGGCCGCCACCGGCGAGGAGTCGCAGACCTTCGAGACGGACGAGGAGCTGACGGCGCGCTGGGCGTGGAACGAGCTGAAGGTACGCAGGCGGCGGCCGGCCCTGTTGGTCGCCGAGGACCTCGCCCAGCGCTCGGAGCTGTACGTGGCGGGGACGAACACCTCGCTGCAGACCGGTGACCAGCTGCTCTTCGACTTCGGCGGGGACCGGCAGCTGCTGCTGCCGGTCGCGAAGGTGCGGATCGACCGGGACGAGGACCGCACCGCGATCGGGCTGCCGCGGTCCGCGCCGCCCACTCTGAAGGAGCTGGTGGACGAGCTGCGGCAGTGGATCACCGAGCCGCCCGGCGGCGGTGACCCGGACGATCCGGACGAGCCCGGCCCGCCCACCCCGCAGACGCCGAACCCGCGGCCGGTCAGCAAGCTGATCGACACCTTCGACGTCCAGGTGCTGGCCCCGCTGCGCAAGGACCTGGACGGGGCGGCCGGTTCCTCTCCGGCCGCCTTCGCCGAGCGGCTCGCCGGGCCGCACGAGCGGCTGGCCGAGGCACAGGTGCTGGCCGCGCCGTACGAGGAGGTCGCGGCCTGGTTCGAGCGGTTGGAGGCGGTGGTCGGCGAGCTGCGGGAGCGGGCCGGGGATCTGGAGCCGGCGCGGACGGTGCCCACCGCGCCGCAGCCGAAGTCCGCGCAGGGGCAGGGCGCACCGGCGCTGCAGGCCCTCGCCGCCGTCCTCCCCGCCCTGCGCACCCGCGTGGTCCGACCGCCGTCCGGTGCCGGGGCCGCCTTCCGCGACCCCGGCCGGCTCTTCGCTCCCGGTTCGGATCTGACCGCGCGGCTGCTGTCCGCGCTGGATCCGCGGCTCGCCGACGGGATGTACGCGGCGTGGCGGCAGGCGGCGCCCACGGCGCAGGGCGCGCTGCGGGAGTTGCTGGCGATGCGGGTGAGCGCCGCGCCGTACGGGTCGACCGCGCCGCTCAAGCCCGTGCAGGACGACAAGGGCCGGGTGATCCGGCAGTCGGACTGGCCGCTGACCGGCGGCGCGCTGACCAGCATGCGGATCGTGTTCGACACGGCCGGCAAGGTGCCGGTCAAGGCGGAGTTCCAGCACGTCGAGAACACCGGCAGTTCCGCGCAGCGCGCCGTGAACCTGCCGTCCGACGAGCTCTTCGACCTCGGTCCCGGCCGCGTCGAGCTGTCCACGCGCACCGGCCAGGACCACGATCTGAGCTGGCTGGGCCGCCGCCCGACCGATTCGCAGAAGGCCGGGGTCACCGCGCGGCTGCGCTCCGGCCTGCCCGAGCGCACCCTGTTCGTGGCCCGCCCGGACGAGGAGGACCGGATCGAGGTCGCGGTCCACAACGGCCGGACCGAGACCTGGCATCTGCGGCCGGGCGAGCAGCGGCAGATCCGGCACGGCGAGTACGAGGTGACGGTGCGGCGCACACCGGGCAGCGAACCGCCCGCCGTGGAGATCGCCATCGCCACGGTCCCCGCGCCCGCCAACCGCCATGTGCTGGCGCTGGATTCGGTGCAGGACGGCATCACGGTCGGCAGCTGGGTCGCCGTCCGGCGTCCCCGTAAGGGCGCGGACGGGCAGGACGGCATACCGGGCGACAAGAAGCTGGCGTTCGTCACCACCCGGGTGACGGCGGTGCGCACCGCCGCGTACACGAACTTCGGCATCACCGGGCGGGGCACCGAACTGACGCTGGCCGACCCCTGGCTGGACGAGCACGATGTGGTGCTCTCCGCGATCCGCGACACCACCGTGCACGCGGGCGGTGAGCCGCTGCGGACGGCGGACGAGCCGCTGGGTGAGGACGTGCACGGCAACGAGCTGGAACTCGCCGAGCTGTACGACGGGTTGCTGCCGGGCCGGCGGATCGTCGTCTCCGGTGAACGCAGCGACATCCCGGGGCTCGCGGGCGGTGCCGGGCTGCGCGCCACCGAACTCGCCGTGATCGCCTCGGTGGACCAGCGGCTGGACGCGGACCTGCCGGGCGACCATGTGCACACGGTGCTGACCCTCACCGCGGATCTGGCCTACCGCTACCGGCGCGAGACGGTCCGTGTCCAGGGCAACGTCGTGCCCGCGTCGCACGGGGAGAGCCGCGACGAGGCCATCGGCAGCGGGGACGCGACCCGCGCCAACCAGACGTTCGCGCTGTGGCAGTCGCCGCTGACGTGGCTGCCGGACGACAGTCCGCTGGGCGCCACCCCGGAGCTTGAGGTGCGGGTCGACGGGCTGCGGTGGCATCCGGTGGACAGCCTGGCCGGGCGCGGGCCGCACGAGCGGGTGTATGTGGTGGGGACGAGCGCCGGCGGCAGCGCGGAGGGGAACGGCGGAGGCCGTACGACGGTGACGTTCGGCGACGGGGTGCACGGCGCCCGGCTGCCGACCGGCCACGACAACGTCCGGGCCCGTTACCGCTTCGGCACCGGACGGGCGGCGAACGTCGCGGCGAACCGGATCACCCAGGCGGTGACCCGGCCGCTGGGCGTGACCGGCGTGACCAATCCGCAGCCGGCGAGCGGCGGCGCGGACGCCGACGGTCCCGGGCTGACCCGGCGCACCGTCCCGCTGTCGGTCTCCGCGCTGGACCGGCTGGTCTCGCTCGCGGACTACGAGGACTTCGCCCGCTCCCGGGCCGGCATCGGCCGGGCCTCGGCCCGCGAACTCTTCGACGGGCGGCGCAAGGTGCTGCATGTGACGGTGGCCGGGGTGGACGACATCCCGATCGCGCCGGACGCGGAGGTGCTGCGGGCGCTGCGGGCCTCGCTGGCCGAGTACGGCGACGCCCGGCTGCCGGTCCGGGTGGACGTGCGCGAGCCGGTGCTGCTGCTGTGCGTGGCGAAGGTGAAGGTGGCGGCGGATCATGCGTGGCCGCTGGTGGAACCGCGGGTGCGGCGGGCGGTGCTGGACCGGCTGGGCTACGACGGGCGGGAGCTGGGGCAGCCGGCGCGGCTGTCGGAGGTGCTGGCCGCCGCCCAGTCGGTACCGGGGGTGGACTACGTCGACGTGGACGCCTTCACCGGCGTCCCGGCGTCCGTCTCCCCCACCGAACTCGCGGCACTCTCCGAGCAGTTCGGGGATCCGCCGCGCACTTCGGTGCCGTCCCGTCTCGCCGCGTACGACGAGCGGATCCACGAGGTGACGGCGAACGGCGGCGAGACGCTCACCGCCGTCGCCGCCCGCTACGGCATCCCGCTGGCCGAGCTGCTGCGCCTGAACCCCGACATCACCGACACCCGGCCGCTGGCGAAGGGCCGCGCGGTCTGCGTCTTCCGCGGTATCCGCCCGGCGCAGCTGGCGCTGTTCTCGCCGCGGGTCGCGGACACGCTGATCCTCACGGAGGTAACCCGATGAGTACGACCAGGGAGCCGGACGGGCTCGCGGAGCTGCTTCCGCAGTGGCACCGGCTGCGCGACGCGGAAGGCGGCGAGCCTCCCCCAGCTACCGCTGGGAGGGGCCCCCAGCGCGCGCTGCTGGCCGTGATCGCCGAGCAGGTGGACCGGGTGCGCGACGGGGTCGCCCAGAGTTACGACGACTGGTTCGTGGAGAGCGCCGCCGAGTGGGTGCTGCCCTACCTCAGCGACCTGGTGGGCTACCGTCCGCTGCCCGGCTACGAGCGGGTGCTGGCCGGCGGGCTGCGCGACGGCGGGCTGCCCAACTCCTCGCGGCGGCGGCTGGCCGAGGCGCTGGCGCCGCGCCGCGATGTGGCGGCGACGGTCGGCAACCGGCGGCGCAAGGGCACCCTGGCGCTGCTGGAGGAGCTGTCGGAGTCGGTGGCGGGCTGGCCGGCGCGGGCGGTGGAGTTCTCCCGGCTTCTCGCGCACCAGCAGCCGGTGAAGCTGTACGGGTCGGGCACCGAGGCGGTCAACGCGCGGCGGGGCGGGCGCGGGCGGCTGGTGGACCTGCGCGACGGTGCGGCGCTCGACCTCGCCGGCGGGCCGTTCTCGACGGTGGCCCGTTCGGTGGACGTGCGCCGGGCCGACTCCCGTCACACACCGGGCGGTCACACCCCGGCCGGGGTCGGCCTGTTCGTGTGGCGGCTGAAGCCGTACGCGGTGACCGGGGCGCCGGCGTACTGCATCGACCGGGCCCGCAACCTCTACACGTTCTCCATCCTGGGCAACGACACCCCGCTGGTGACCCGCCCGGAACCGGAGCCGTCCGCGACGCACCTCGCCACCCTCGACAACGTGCCGGCGGCGATCCGGCGCCGACAGCTGCACGACCGGCTCGCGGACTACTACGGGCCGGGCAAGAGCTTCACCATCCGCCGGGACGGGCACGACACCCCGGTCCCGCTCGCCGACCTCGTCGTCGCCGACCTCGGCGACTGGCGCTACCGGCCCAAGCGCGGGCAGGTCGCGGTCGATCCGGAGCTGGGCCGGATCGCGTTCGGCGCGCGCTCGGCGCCCCGGCAGGGCGTCTGGGTGGACTACCACTACGGGTTCGGCGACGAACTGGGCGGCGGCGAGTACGAGCGGGAGCGAAGCAAGACCGCCCCGGACGCCGCGGTCTACCGGGTCGGGCCGGGCCAGGCGTTCCAGCGGATCATGGACGCCTACGGGGCGTGGCAGCACGACCGGCGGGCCGGGCGGTGCGGCCCCGAGGGGATCATCGAGATCACCCACAGCGGCGCCTACCAGGAGCAGCTGGACTTCGACCTGGATCCCGGCGACCGGCTCCAGCTGCGCGCCGCCGAGGGCACCCGGCCCGTCATCCGGCTGCTCGACTGGTACAGCAACCGGCCCGACGCGCTCAACATCCGGGCGCGGGAGGCCGACTGCGCGGTCGGCGAGCGGCCGCGGATGGTCCTCGACGGGCTGCTGGTCACCGGGCGCGGGCTGAACGTCACCGGCCCGATGGGGGCGCTGGTGCTGCGGCACTGCACGCTCGTACCGGGCTGGTCGCTGGAGCCGGAGTGCGCTCCGCACTCCCCCGAGGAGCCGAGCCTGGTGCTGGACCGTACGACCGCGTGCGTGGAGATCGACCGGACGATCCTGGGCACCATCGAGGTGATCGGCGACGAGGTGGGCACCGATCCGCTGCCGATCCATCTGCGCGACAGCATCCTGGACGCCACCGCCGCCGACCGCGAGGCACTGTCGGCGCCGGACTGCCGGCATGCGCACGCGGTGCTGTACGCGCACCGCGCCACCGTCATCGGCGAAGTGCACACCCACGCCGTGCAGCTCGCCGAGAACAGCGTCTTCACCGGCCGGCTGCACGTCGCCCGGCGCGGTGTCGGCTGTCTGCGGTTCAGTTACGTACCGCCGGGGTCGCGCACCCCGCGCCGCCACCGCTGCCAGCCGGACCTGGCGGGGCGGGATGGGGGTACCTCCCGCTCGAGCGGAGCCGAGAGTGGGGGAGCCGCGGACGCCGCGCGGGTGCGGCCGCTGCTGCGCGGCGAGCGCTACGGCACGCCCTGGTACGGGCAGTTGGCGGACGGCTGCGCGCCGGAGATCCGGCGCGGCGCGGAGGACGGCGCGGAGATGGGCGCCTACCACGACCTGTACCAGCCGCAGCGCGAGGACAGCCTGCGGGCCCGGCTGGCGGAGTACACACCGGCGGGCAGCGACGCGGGGGTGGTGTTCGTGACATGAGCCCGCCGCCCGCGCACGCGGTGGACCGCCCGCCCGTCCGTGACGTGAACCGCGGGCGCACCCGGCGCCCTTGCTGTGAGACGACCGCCGACCTTCTGAGCATCCCGTACGAGGGGGACCCCTTCCATGCACGCTGATCTCTCGCGCCTGACCCACCGGCCGGAGCGTCACTACTCCGCGGTCGTCGCCCAGCAGGGCCGCGTACAGCTGGACGCGGACGCCAACGAGCAGTCCGCGATCCAGCTGTTCCAGGCCCGTACGCTCGCCGCCGACCTGATCGGCGAGCACGGCGGCCCGCGCGGCGCCACCGGCTTCAAGATCGCCCTGCGGGGCGGCGGCCGTGACCTGGACGACCTGGTCATCGGCGGCGGCCGCTACTACGTCGACGGCATCCTGTGCGAGGCCACCCGGCCGCGGCCCGGCGTGCCGGTGCCCGCGCACGGCGCGGCCGACGACGACGGCAGGGACGAGCCGGACGGCGACGGCGCGGGCGGACCGGCCGCGCCGCCCACCACCTGGACGTACTGGGACCAGCCCGACGGGTTCCGGGACCCGGAGCGGCCGGGCGACCGGCTGCCCGGCGCCTTCCCGTATCTGGCGTATCTGAAGGTGTGGGAGCGGGTGGTCACCGCCGCCGAGGACCCGGCGCTGCGCGAGGTGGCGCTGGGCTCGGCGCTGCCGGACACCGCGGCCCGTACGAAGGTGGTGTGGCAGGTGCTGCCGCTGCCCGCGGCGGAGCTGGGCATCGAGGACCACACCCCGCCGATCAAGGACATCCGCAAGGCCTTCGCCGACTGGGCGCGCAAGCAGGCCGCCCCCGGCTCCGGTCTCGCGGCGCGCAGCGAGCGCCCGGACCACGCCGACGACGAGCCCTGCCTGGTCGCCCCGGACGCCCGCTACCGGGGGCCGGAGAACCAGCTCTACCGGGTCGAGGTGCATGACGGCGGCAGCACGAAGGACGCCACCTTCAAGTGGTCCAGGGAGAACGGGTCCGTCACCTTCCCGGTCGACGAACTCGACGGCACCTGGGTGGCGCTGGCGACGCTGGGCGGCGACGACAGGCTGGATCTGAACGTCGGCGACCGGGTCGAGTTCGTGGACACCGCCTACAGCAGCCGCGGGGAGGCGGCGCCGCTGCTGCGGGTGGAGGAGCTGGACCTGCCGGGCCGCCGGGTGCGGCTGTCCGACGAGCCGGCGCCCGGCGTCGGTCGCCGGCCGGAGCTGCATCCGTTCCTGCGCCGCTGGGACCACCACGAGGGCGGCCGCAGGACCGTCCGGCGCGGTGCGCCGGCCGAGCGGCTCAGGCACGGTGCGCTGCCGGTCGCAGAGGGCGAGTGGCTGCCGCTGGAGGACGGTGTGGAGGTGTACTTCGCGCCCCGCGGCACCTACCGCACCGGCGACTACTGGCTGATCCCGGCCCGTACGGCCACCGGCCAGGTGGAGTGGCCCACGGACGCGGCGCGCCGTCCGCTGCTCGAGCCGCCGTCCGGCATCGAGGTGCACTTCGCGCCGCTGGCGTGGGTGGCGGGCGAGCAGGCCGAACCCGATCTGCGGCGGGCGTTCGGGCCGCTGGCGGCGGACATCCCCGCCGCGGACGACGCGGAGCTGGCCGCGGAGGCCGAGGCGCGGGCGGAGGAGCAGGCGGGCCACGCGGCGGACGAGCCGTCCGGGGCCGGGTACGACGCGTCCGGCGCGGCGGGCGACGCGGCGCAGCCCGCCCCCAGCAGGTCGCAGACCACCGCCGCGGCCGAAGCCGCGGTCGACGAGGGGGGAGCGGGCTGATGGCCACACCGCTGACCGCGGGCAAGCTGCTGGCGGCGCTGCGCGCCGAGGGCCTGGTCGTCCACGAGGTCCGCGACTGGCGTCGGCACCACCGCAACGCGAAGGGCAGATGGGGCCCGCTGCACGGGGTGATGATCCACCACACCGCCACCGAGGGCCTCGAAGCCTCGGTGGACCTGTGCTACGACGGGCACCCCGACCTGCCGGGACCGCTCTGCCACGGCGTGATCGACAAGCGGGGCGAGATCCACCTCGTCGGCAACGGCCGCGCCAACCACGCCGGACTCGGCGACCGCGACGTGCTGGAGGCGGTGATCGCCGAGGAGTACCCGCTGCCGAAGGACAACGCCGCGGACACCGACGGCAATCGGCACTTCTACGGCTTCGAGTGCATCAACCTCGGTGACGGCGCGGATCCGTGGCCGAAGGAGCAGCAGCTCGCGATCGAGAAGGTGGCGGCGGCGATCTGCCGGGCCCACGGCTGGAGCGAGCGCTCGGTGATCGGCCACAAGGAGTGGCAGCCGGGAAAGGTCGACCCGCGCGGCATCGTGATGGACCGGATGCGGGACCGGATCAAGCAGCGCCTGGCGAAGGCACCGGAGGGCCCACGCGATACGGGCAACACCGTCCCGGGCGGTGGCGCGGGGCCGGGCGACGGCGGTGCGGGAGGCTCGGGCGGGGGTGCGGGGTACGGCTCCGGTGGCGGTTCGGGCGGTGGTTCGGGCGGTGGTCCAGGGGACGGCTCCGGTGGCGGTTCGGGCGGCGGTGCGGGCGGTGGTTCGGGGGGCGGCTCCGGTGGCGGTGCGGGGTACGGCTCCACTGCCGGTTCGGGGAACAGATCCACTGGCGGCTCGGGGGACGGATCCACTGGCGGCTCCGGTGACGGGACGGGGCGGCCGGGGGCCCCGCCCAGGCCCCGGCATCCGCCGTACGAGCCGTTCCCCGGCCGCGACTTCTTCCGGGCGGGGGCACCGAGCCCGGTGATCGCGGCGATGGGCGAGCGGCTGGTGGCCGAGTCCTGCGGCCACTACAGGGGCCGCCCGGGCCCCGAGTGGAGCGAGGCGCACCGCAAGTCGTACGCCTCCTGGCAACGCAAGCTCGGCTTCCGCGGCAAGGACGCCGACGGCCTCCCCGGCCGAGTCAGCTGGGAACGGCTACGAGTACCCAACTCATAGCGCCGGCTGGCCAATCGGGGGTGCGCTGCCTCGTGGCCTGTGGCCCGTGGCTCATGACTCGTGGCCTGGGGCTCGGGACTCGTGGCTCGTGGCCTGTGGCTCATGACTCGTTGCCCGTGGCTCTGAGTCGTGGCTCATGGCTCATTGACGAGTGGCTCGTGGCCCGTGGCTCATGACTCGTCGCTCGCGGCTCGTGGCCTGTGGCCTGTGGCCTGTGGCCTGTGGCCTGTGGCCTGTGGCCTGTGGCTCATGGCTCGTGCACCGGGTGAACACGGAATGCCGCCCTGCACCACAGGAATACCGCCCTGCACCACCACGTTGTGGCCTCACAGGGGGCCCTCGCTTCCCCTACAGGATGCGTTCGACCGCCCCCTAGGGCACCCGCCCCACCCCGGCCAGGCAGTCGGCACGCTCTCGCGCATACAAACACCAAGGCCGGGCGGTCCTCCCCCACAGAGGTCCGCCCGGCTGTTCATGGGTGATCCGGCGTCGGCCGCCGCCGCGGCCGGCGAGCCGGTGGTGTCGGCCTGGTCGGCCGACGGGTCAGACGGCCTGGACCGGGAGGACCGGCAGCGCCGGGACGTTGGCGGCGTTGGTCAGGTCGGCGAGGTCGGCGGGCACGGCCGGAACGGCGGGCGCAGCCGGGACGTTGGCGACGTCGGTCAGGTCGGCGGGCACGGCCGGAACGGCGGGCGCAGCCGGGACGTTGGCGACGTCGGTCAGGTCGGCGGGCACGGCCGGAACGGCGGGCACGGCCGGGACGGCGGGCACGGCCGGGACGGCGGCGACGTCGGACACGTCGGCGGGCAGGGACTTGACCGGGGTCAGGCCCTGCACGCCGGCGGCGGCCTCGGTGGCGGTGCCCTGCGCGTCGGTCACGACCACGGCGGTCAGGCCCTGCGCGAACGGGGTGGCGTCGGTCGCCGCGCCCTGCGCGAACGCGACGGCGCCGGTGGCCTTGCCCTGCGCGAACGGCACGGCGCCGGTGGCCTTGCCCTGCGCGAAGGCGACCGCGTCGGTGGCCGCACCCTTCGCGAACGGCACCGCGTCGGCGGCGGTGCCCTGCACGAACAGCTGCGCCTGGCCGCCGACGACGGTCACGAACGGGGTCGCCTGGGCGGCCGCGTCACCGGCGAGCCGACCGGCGCCGCCGACCGCGCCCTGGGCGACCGGCACGACCTTGACGACGATCCGCTGGGCGACGGGCGGCAGCACGTCGGCGGCCGTGCTGTCGACGACCGGGCGGGCGGTGGCCAGCGCGCCCTGGGCCTGCTTCGTCAGCTGCTCGGGGCGGACACCCGCACCGGCGAGCGAGGCCAGCAGGTTGTCGGCGGAGCCGGGAGCCTTGGGCAGCTCCGGGGTCTTGGGCAGCTCGGGGGTCTGCGGCACCTCGGGCAGGCCGGCGGAGGGGACGCCCGGGGTCGCGGGCAGCGACGGAACGGAGGGCAGCTTGCCGTCCGTGAGGCGGCCGAGCTTGCCGAGGTCGGCCTTCTTCGCGGCCTTCTGGGCGGACTTGGCGGCCTTCTTGGCCTGCTTGAGGTCGGCGGCCTTGTGCACGGCGCCGGTCTTCGGCAGGTCCGCGCCGCCGGCCAGCTTCTGCACGCCGTCCACGGCGCCGGTGACGTCACCGAGCTTGCCGGTGGGCAGGTCCTGGGTCGGCAGGCCGCCGCCGAGGGCGCCGGTCGCCTTGCCGGCCACGTCGCCGGCCGTCTTCTGGGCGGTGCCGGTGGCGTCCGTGACGGTCTTGTTCGCGGTGTCGGTCACCGTGCCGGTGGCGGGCAGGTCCGGGACGGCGGGCAGCTCGGCGGCGTTGGCGGCGACGGAGCCCAGGGCCCACAGGCCGGTGGCGGCAGCGGCGACGACGATGGAACGGCGGATGTTCGAGCGCATGGAGATGAAGTCCTTCGAATTCAGGAGGGGTTTAAGGGCAGACCTGTCCCGCCCCCGCGCGGCAGGTCCTGTTACAGACGCGGAGCGGTCTGCCCTAGCCCGGGAATTCGAGGATTTCTTCGGCCCGCATGCGCGTCGGAGCGCCATCGGCCGTGCGAACGCCACCCGGCAGCAGCCGGAGGCTCATGAAGTCCGCCGGGGTGGCGGCGTGCTGGTCCCCACCACGGGGGCCATGGCCGTCACCGGCGGTGTGCGAGGCCGGCGCCGCCTGGCCCTGCGGAAGCTGGCCCGGAAGGCCCTGGTGGCCCGGGTCCCGCTGCTCGTGAACGGTGGTCACGGGCTTCTCGGCGGCCGACTTGTGCAGGCCGTCGGAGCGGTGCGCGAGCCGGGCCGAGGCGCCGCCGTCGGCCGGCGCGGAGCACCGCGGCTGACCGGACGGGTGCACGCCCTGCGGCGTACGGCCGTGCTGCTGGTCCGCACCGTCGCCGGGACGGTTCGCGTGCTCACCGGCCGGGAGGTGTACGGGCAGCGCGGCACCGGCCGAGTCCCCGACCTCCCGCACGATCCGGTTCACCGGCTCGGTGATCCGGCCGGTGACCGGCGCGGTCCGCTCGGCGGCGGGCTCTACGGCCTCGGCCACCGCGGCGGACGCGTCGTGCGTACCGTCGGCGATCTCTTCCCGGCTTGCCTGGCCCTGCCGCTCGAGTGCGGTCTTGGAGCCGGACAGCCGGTCGGCCGACCCGGTCCGGGTGGCGGCCCGGTCCGGGAGGGACGCCTCGGCCGGGGCCGGGGAAGCCTCCCCGGTCAGGGCCGGTGCGCTCGTGCGGTCGTCGGCATGGGCGCCGGGACCGAAGGCGAAGCCGAGGGCGACGAAGCCCACCAGGAAGAGCCCGGCCAGCAGTGCGCGCCGCGCGGCGACCGTGCGCGGCAGGCGCACGGCGGCAGGCAGGGCGAACACAGCAGACAAGGAGGGGACCTTCCCATACGGACGGGGACATCCGGGCACATGGCCTCGATGTCACGCGCGTCGCGGGCGATCGAGCGATGCCCTGATCCTTGCACGAGGAGCCAGGTGCCACGCAAGTCCTCCCGGTGCATCGGTCACCGTTGCTCCGCCATGTCCGGTATGGGCAGCGGCCGTTTCTCCAGCGCGGCCGCCATCACGTCCGGAAACAGGTCCGGCGTACAGGCGAACGCCGGTGCGCCCAGGGTCGCGAGGGCCGCGGCGTGGTCCCGGTCGTAGGCGGGGGCGCCCTCGTCGGACAGTGCGAGCAGGGTCACGAACTGCACACCCGACGCCTTCATCGCGGCGACGCGCCCCAGCATCTCGTTGCGGATGCCGCCCTCGTACAGGTCGCTGATGAGGACGACGACGGTCTCGGCGGGGCGGGTGATCCGGGACTGGCAGTAGGCGAGGGCGCGGTTGATGTCCGTACCGCCGCCGAGCTGGGTGCCGAAGAGCACATCGACCGGGTCGTCCAGCTGGTCCGTCAGATCCACCACCGCGGTGTCGAAGACGACCAGCCGGGTGTCGAGGGCCCGCAGGGAGGACAGCACCGCGCCGAAGACCGAGGCGTAGACGACCGAGGCGGCCATCGAACCGGACTGGTCGATGCAGAGCACCACGTCCTTCTTCACCGACCGGGCGGCCCGGCCGTAGCCGATCAGCCGCTCGGGGACGACCGTGCGGTGCTCCGGCAGGTAGTTCTTGAGGTTCGCCCGGATCGTGCGGTCCCAGTCGATGTCCCGGTGGCGGGGCCGGCTGATCCGCGCGGAGCGGTCCAGCGCGCCGGTCAGGGTGGCGCGGGTGCGGGTCGCGAGCTTCTTCTCCAGCTGTTCGACGACCTTGCGGACGACGGCCCGTGCGGTCTGCTTCGTCGTCTCGGGCATGACCTTGTTGAGCGAGAGCAGGGTGCCCACCAGATGCACGTCGGCCTCGACGGCCTGCAGCATCTCCGGCTCCAGCAGCAGCGCGGACAGCCCCAGCCGGTCGATGGCGTCACGCTGCATCACCTGCACTACCGAGGACGGGAAGTACGTCCGGATGTCGCCGAGCCAGCGCGCGACACCGGGTGCCGAGGCTCCCAGCCCGGCCGAGCGCCGCCCGCCGCCGTCGCCCTTGCCCCCGTCGCCCGGCTGCCGCCCGTAGAGCGAGGCCAGCGCCCCGTCCATGGCGGCATCGCGCCCCCGCAGCTCGTAGCCCGTACCGTCCGCGCCTCCGTCGCCCAGGACCAGCCGCCAGCGGCGCAGACGCTCGGCGGTGGGCTCACGGCCCGTTGCGATCTCACTCAACTCGCCACCCCCGTAAGGTTTTCGGTCGATCCGGCGGCCCGATCCGGTCGCCTCTCCGGTTGCCCGTCCGCTCGTCTGTCCGGTCGGCCCTCCGGCCGGTCCTCCGGTTGCCCGCCCGCCCGGCCATCCGCCCGGTCGTCATCGAAGCCGCGCTGTTCGATCCCCAGCAGCAGGCGCAGCGTGGGGAGTACCGCCGCGGCGCGGTCGCGGTCCAGGCCGGGGCCGAAGCCGGGCGCGGCCATGGCGTCGCCGGCGGGCCCGCCCGCGGCGGTCGTGGGGCCGCGGCGGATCAGTTCGCCGAGCGTGCGCCGCACACCGGTGTCGTACTCGGCGAAGGTCCGGCGCAACAGCGGCAGTACGTCCGGGAACGCGGCGTCCGGCACGCCCGTCAGCCAGCCGTCGACCAGCGCGAGCAGCCGTTCGTCGTGGACCAGGAGCATGCCGCCGTCCCCACCCGCGCCGCCGGCGAACCCCTCGATCCAGCCGGCGGCGTCGGCGGGCGCGGTGCCCGGTGACAGGGCGAGCCGCATCAGCCGCTCGGCTCCCCCGTCGCCCAACTCGCCGTCGTCCAGCAGGAGCCGGGTGGCCCGGCCGCGGATCACCCCCGCTACGGCGTCCCGTTCGCTGACCGCGCGCAGCACCTGGGCCCAGCGTGCCCGCAGGCCACCGGGCTGCGTCGGGGGCGGGGCGAGGAGGGCGACGGCGTGGTGCGTGGCGTCGAGATGGCCGCGCATCTCGGCCGCGCCGTCCGCGTCCAGGCCGAGGCAGGCCGGCGGCAGTCCGACGAAGATCCGCTCGGCCAGGCCCGTCGCCACCTCGCGGAGCGCCGCGGCGTCCGTTCCGCGCACATCGCCGTAGCGCACGGACCGTACGAGTGCGGGCAGCGCCTGCGCGAGATGGCCGACGTCCGCGTCGAGCGCCGCGCGGTCCGCCAGCGCGCGCATCACCAGTGGCAGGGCGTCGGGGAGCTGGGCGAGCAGACAGTGCTCGGCGAGCGCGGTCACCTCGGCGAGGGTGGCCGCCCCGGATGCCTCGGACGCGGCCTTGGCGGTGGCCGCGGCGTGCACGGTCGTGCCCCACATGCCGGCCTCCGCGACCCGCACCGCCAGCTCCGGTGCCCAGCGCAGCCGCCAGGTCTCGCGGAAGGTGCCGGTGCTGCCGCGGGAGCGGGCGGGCTCGCCCCAGGGGATGCCGAGCAGCCGCAGCCGGTGCAGCAGGCGGCTGCGTCCGGCGTCGGTCTCCTTGCGCAGGTCGAGCTCCAACTCCCGTTCCAGGTCCTCCGGTTTGAGGCGCAGGGCCCGCTGGCTGCGGGCGATGTCCCGCTGCAGCGGGACCGCGGGGGCGTCCTCGGGGACCTCGCCCAGCACCTCGCCGACCACCAGCCGGTCGTGGATCAGCAGGGACGGTGCGTCGGTGCCGTCGCCCATGACGGCCCGGACGGCGTCGTCCAGCTCGGTCAGTCCGGCCAGGGGGCGGCCGCGGACCGTGGCCAGTGCCTCGGCCAGCCGGACCGCTTCGATGACATGCGCCGACGAGACGGCGTAGTCCTCCTCGCGCAGCAGTCCGGCGACCCTGGTCAGCCAGCGTTCGACGGGGCGGTCGGGGGCGCTGAAGAGATGGCCGTACCAGCCGGGGGAGGCGATGCCGGCGCCGTAGCCGCTGCGGCGGGAGAGCCGGCGGTGCGTCCATGGCACCCAGGTCACCGCCGTCTTCACCTTCGGCAGGCCCTTGAGCAGCCGGCGGTCGGCGGCGATGGTGGTGCGCCGCGCCAGCGCCGGGACGTGCCAGGCCCCGCACACCACGGCGAGGTCGTCGCCGAACTCCCGGCGCGCGGCCCGCAGTCGGAGCCGCATATGAGCCTCGCGCACCAGGTCGGTGGAGGTGCCCGCCGAGCGAGGGGGTCCGTCCTCGGTCGGGGGCTCCTCCGCGGCGGAGCCGGGAGCGCGGGGGTGTCCGCCGTCGTCGTACGTCTCGCGCAGCGCCCCCATCGCCTCGGCCACCGCCGCGAACGGGGCGAGCGCGTCCGCGCCGGGCCCCGCGCCGTCCCGGCGGTGCTCGACGACGTCCTCCCACCAGCGCTCGGGGTCGTCGTAGCCGGCGGCCTCGGCCAGCGCCCGGATCGGATCGACCCGTACGTCGGCGGCGTCGGCGGCGTCGTCCGCCTCGTCGGCATCGGCCCGGGCAGCGCCGTCCGGCTCGTCGGCGGCCAGGGAGTGCGCCGCCGGCAGGTCGATGAAGCGGACGGGGACGCCGCGCTCCAGCGCCCAGCGCATCGCCACCCACTCGGGGGAGAACTCGGCCAGCGGCCAGAACGCCGCGCGGCCGGGGTCGTCCAGCGCATGGGCCAGCAGCGCGACCGGCGGCCGCATGTCCTCGTGCGCGGCCAGCGGTACCAGCGCGTCCGCCTCCGGCGGGCCCTCGATCAGGACGGCGGCGGGTGTGCACTGATCCAGGGCGGCCCGCACCGCCCGCGCGGATCCGGGGCCGTGGTGCCGCACGCCGAGCAGCACCGGCCCGCCTCCGCCGCCCGCCCGTCCGCCGCGCTCGCTCATGCGCCCACCTCCCGGCAGGCGCGGTAGAAGTCCTTCCAGCCGTCGCGCTCGCGCACCACGGTCTCCAGATACTCCTGCCATACGACGCGGTCGGCGGCCGGATCGCGGACCACGGCGCCCAGGATGCCCGCGGCCACGTCGCCGGAGCGCAGTACGCCGTCTCCGAAGTGCGTGGCCAGGGCGAGGCCGTTCGTCACCACCGAGATGGCCTCGGCCGTGGAGAGGGTGCCGGACGGCGACTTGAGTTTGGTGCGGCCGTCGGTGGTGAGGCCGTCGCGCAGTTCGCGGAAGACCGTGACGACCCGGCGGATCTCGTCCATGCCTTCGGGGGCGGGCAGCTCCAGCGAGCGCCCGATCTGTCCGACCCGGCGCGAGACGATGTCCACCTCCTCGTCCGCTGTGGCGGGCAGCGGCAGCACGACGGTGTTGAAGCGGCGGCGCAGCGCGCTGGAGAGTTCGTTGACGCCGCGGTCGCGGTCGTTGGCCGTGGCGATCAGGTTGAACCCGCGGACGGCCTGCACCTCCTGGCCCAACTCCGGGATGGGCAGGGTCTTTTCCGACAGGATCGTGATGAGCGTGTCCTGGACGTCGGCGGGGATGCGGGTCAGCTCCTCGACCCGGGCGGTCATGCCCTGCGCCATCGCGCGCATCACCGGGCTGGGCACCAGCGCCCGGCGGCTGGGGCCGTCGGCGAGCAGCCGGGCGTAGTTCCAGCCGTAGCGGATCGCCTCTTCGGGAGTGCCGGCGGTGCCCTGCACCAGCAGGGTGGAGTCGCCGCTGATCGCCGCCGCCAGGTGCTCGGAGACCCAGGTCTTGGCGGTGCCCGGCACGCCGAGCAGCAGCAGTGCGCGGTCGGTCGCCAGGGTCGTCACGGCGACCTCGACGATCCGGCGCGGGCCGACGTATTTGGGTGTGATGACCGTGCCGTCGGCGAGTGTGCCGCCGAGCAGGTACGTCGCCACCGCCCAGGGCGAGAGCCGCCAGCGCGCCGGCCGCGGCCGGTCGTCGGCGGCCGCGAGGGCCGTCAGCTCCTCGGCGAAGGTGTCCTCCGCGTGCGGCCGGAGCGCTTTCGCGCCGTCGGCTGCCGGCGCGGGGGCGGTCGGGTCGTCAGGTGTGTCGATGGTGGTCTCGGACATGGCTCCCCCTCGTCGCAAGGACTGCGGCCGACACCGCGAAACCCCGCCGGCCGCTTGCGTGAACAACCCTGCACCACGCCACTGACAACGACCTCAAAAGCAGCCTCTGACCTGCACATTCATCGTCTTCTCAGCGCGCTCTGCGGCGATTGTCAGTGGTGCGTCGTAGCGTCGGAGACATGAATCCGCAGGGGGAACGCTGGACGACGGATCAGGTGCTCGCACTGGCACCTGACGAGGCATCGGGCAGGGCCGCCGGCAGGCTCGCGGCGGCCGGGACGTGGTCGGGGACGGGCGCGGGCGGGGGTGCGGTGTGGGGGCTGTGCGAGGGCAGCGGAAAGCAGCCCTACCAAGCGGTCGTGGACATCGAAGGCCCGGCCTTCAGGTGCGGTTGCCCGAGCCGGAAGTCTCCGTGCAAGCACGCGCTGGGGCTGCTGCTGCTCTGGGCGGGCGAGGAGGGAGCGGTGGCGGCCGAGGAGGGGGCGGTGGCGGCCGGGGAGCCGCCGCAGTGGGCGCAGGAGTGGCTGGTCGGCCGCCGCGAGCGCGCCGGGCGGGCGGAGGGTGCGCCGTCGGACGGTGGCGCGGCGTCGCGCGCGCCCGGTGACGCGGAGGCCGCCAGGCGGCGGGCGGAGCGCCGGATGGGGCGGATCGCCGCGGGCGCCACGGAGTTGGAGCGGCGGCTGGAGGATCTTGTGCAGTCCGGTCTGGCCTCCGCCGGCGGGGGCACCTCGGACTCAGGGGGAGGGTCCTGGGACGAGACCGCCGCGCGCATGGTCGACGCCCAGGCGCCCGGACTCGCCGCGCGGGTACGCGAGTTGGGGTCGCTGACCGGGTCCGGCGCCGACTGGCCGGCCCGGCTGCTGGAGGAGTGCGCGCTGGTGCACCTCCTCGACCAGGGCTTCCTCGGCATCGAGCGGCTGCCCGCGCCGCTCGCGGCGACGGTCCGTTCGCGCGTCGGGCTCACCACGGAGGCGGCGGAGGTGCTGACCGGCCCGGAGGCGGCGACGGTGCGGGACCGCTGGCTGGTGCTCGCCCAGCAGGACGGCGAGGACGGCGCGTTGACCACCCGCCGCATCTATCTGCGGGGCGAGCGGACCGGCCGGATGGCGCTGCATCTGTCCTTCGGCGGTGCGGGCCGCCCCCTGGAGGTGACCCTGCCGCCCGGCCTGGTGCTCGACGCGGACCTGTCCTACTACCCGGGCGCCCGCCCGCTGCGCGCCGCCCTGGGCGAGCGGCACGCCCCGGCGGCGCCGGGGCCGGTGCCGCCGGGCTGCGGCGTCGACGCCGCCCTGGCCGCGTACGGCGACGCGCTGCGCGACGACCCGTGGCTGGATTCCTGGCCGGTGGTGCTCGCCGATGTCACGCCGGTTCCGGGCCGCGACGGCGAGGGCTGGCAACTGGCCGACGCGGACGGGGAGTCGGCGCTCCCGCTGGACCCGCGCTGCCTCGGCCGTACGGGCCTGTGGCAGCTGACCGCCATATCGGGCGGTGCGCCGCTCACGGTCTTCGGCGAGTGCGGCCACCGCGGCTTTCTGCCGCTGACGGCCTGGGACCCGACCCCGGTGGCCCTGTGACGCCGGCCCGCGGCCGCGCCGGCCGCGCCCGTTGTGGCACCAGCCCGTCCGTACACCCCATCGACCACCGATGCCTGGAGGAAGGGCATGACGACCACCACCAGCCCTGACACGACCACCGTCCCTGACACCGCCGACACGACCACCGGCCCTGACCCCGCCGACGCGGCCGCCCGGCCCTCGGCCCCCGCGCCCACCGCGACCGCCCCGGCTCCCTGGCCCGATCTGGTCAGCGCGGCGCTGCTCGGCACCGAGCGGCGCCGACCGCCGGTGGCGGTGCGGGCCGGGCAGCCCGCCGCGGCCGCGCTGCTGGACGCGGCCGCGGTGAGCACGGTGCGCCGGCGCGCCGCGCTGCGCCCCGCACCGGCCGGTGAGCGGCCCGCCCCGGCCCCGGCCGATCCGCGGCCCCCGCTGCCGCCCGCCGCGCGCCGCAGGCTGTCGCTGCTGCTCGCGGACCGCGGCGGCGCGGCGGTCGGCAGCCGCCGCGGCACGGCCCCCGATCTCACCGAACTGCTGCCCCAGTGGCTGGCCGCCGCCGACGGCTACGGCTACCGCGCCCCCGACGCACTGCTGCCCGCGCTGCTCGACGCCGCCCGGGCCCGTACGGACCTCCGTCCCGCCGCGCTCTCCCTGGCGGGACCGCGCGCCCTGTGGCTGGCGCGGCTCAACGACGCCTGGCGGTTCGCGCTCCGCGGGACCGGGGGCCCGGCCGCGCTGCCGGGGGGCGGCGACGTCGAGAGCGTGCGGCGGCGCTGGGAGGAGGGCCTGTTCGCCGAGCGGGTCGCCCTGCTGACGGCGCTGCGCCGCCGCGACCCGCGGGAGGGCCTGGGCCTGCTGCGCACGACGTGGGCGACGGAGCGGGCGGAGGACCGGCTGATGTTCCTCGACTCGCTGCGCGAGGGCCTGTCGCCGCCCGACGAGCCCTTCCTCGAAGAGGCGCTGTCCGACCGCAGCCGCAATGTGCGCGCCACGGCCGCCGAGCTGCTCTCCGCGCTGCCCGGTTCCGCGCTCGCGGCCCGCATGGCGCGACGCTCCCGTACCTGCGTCGGACTGGACCGCACAGCCGGCGCGGCGGTGATCGCCGTCGAGGCGCCGCACGAGTGCGATGCGGGCATGCTGCGGGACGGCGTCGCGCCCACACCGCCCTCCGGGCGCGGCGAACGGGCCTGGTGGCTGGGCCAGTTGGTGGAGGCGACGCCGCTGGAGGGCTGGCGGGCGCGATTCGAGGGCCGCGACCCGGTGGCGATCGTCGCGCTCCCGGTGGCCGACGACTGGCGTACCGAGCTGCACGACGCCTGGTGCCGCGCCGCCGTGCGCCAGCGCGACGCCGAGTGGGCGCGGGCGCTGCTGGGCGCGCCGGCCGCGCCGGCCCAGGCCGCCGAGGTCGCCCCGGCCGGCTCGTCGCGGGATCTGACCAAGCTGCTGACCGTGCTGCCGGAGGAGGAACGGGCCCGGTGGGTGGCGGAGTTCATCGCCGCGCACGGCCTGTCGGACGCCTTCCGGATGCTCGGCGTGTGCGCGGTCCCCTGGGCCGAGCCGCTGGGCCGGGCCGTCGTCGACGCCCTGGACATCGCCCGGGACGCGGGGAGCTACCCCTGGAGCTTCAGCGGGGTGATGGGGCTTGCCGAGCGCTGCCTGGACCCGGCCGCGGCGGACCGGCTCGACATGCTCACCGCGGTCACGGACGAGCCGGAGGGCGCCTCGCCGGGCTCCGGCGGCTACTGGTCCGAGGCGTTTCAGCGGCTGGTCGGCACGCTGCGGCTGCGTGCCACGATGCGTGCCGAGCTGGCCCCGCCGCCGTCCCCGGGCGACGCGAACGAGAGCCGGGGCGCGTGATGATCGTCCGCGCCCCGGCCGCGCGCCGCCTTCCCACCGCGCTCGGCCGCGCCTCAGACCGCCAGCGAGCGCACGTTGGCGTTGACCCACTCCACGATGGAGGCGGTCGTCGCGCCCGGGGTGAAGATCTCCGCGACGCCCTGCGCCTTGAGCGGGGGGATGTCCGCCTCGGGGATGATGCCGCCACCGAAGACCTTGATGTCGGCCGCGTCGCGCTCCTGGAGGAGTTCGATGACCTTCGCGAAGAGGGTGTTGTGCGCTCCGGAGAGGATGGACAGCCCGATCGCGTCGGCGTCCTCCTGGATGGCGGTGTCGACGATCTGCTCCGGGGTCTGGTGCAGCCCGGTGTAGATCACCTCCATACCGGCGTCCCGCAGCGCCCGCGCGATGACCTTGGCCCCCCGGTCGTGCCCGTCCAGGCCCGGCTTGGCCACCACCACGCGGATCGGCCCCGACCTGCCTGCCGCGCCCTGGCTCCCCGCTTGCGCCCCGTCCTGCCGAGCCACACTCATCACTGCCTCCAAGCCATGCACGGCACTGTGGTGCCGCCGAGCCGACAATCGATCGCGCGACCGCGATCCGGCGGCCACGAGCGTGAACGAACGTTATCTCCAGCATCGCTTACCCAGCCGTTTCGTGACATCCGGGGAGGGGGAAATCACACGTGGGACACGTTCGCTACGCGCCGCGTTCCGCGTGTCGTCACACCACGGCCACGTGGTGCGGTGCGCGCGGGCCGGGCGCCCGGGGAGCCGCAGCCGGGCCACCGCGCCACGGGGCGCGCATCAGGGCGAGTACGCCGCATGCTCGCCTTCGCAGCCCACGGCTTCCCGCGAGGGCATACGGGGGACGAAGGCGCCTCCCGCATGCCGTTCGGGAGGTCGGCCATGCAGGTCCTGCCCTTGCTCAGCACACCCCTTCTGATCGCGCGCGCCGTGCGCGCACCCCTGCGGTGCGCGCGTCTGCTCCCGGTGCGCTCCGCGCGCCTGCTGGCCCGCAGCACGGTCGTGGAGCTGGCGGTCCTCGCCGGCCATATGCTCCTCTATCCGACCGGCATCCCCCGCGAGCGCCCGCTGCCCCTGCCCACCACCGCCGATGCCCCCGTGCTGCTGCCGACGGAGGGCCGGGCCCGTCCCCCCGTCCTGCTGCTGCACGGCTTCATCGACAACCGCTCGGTCTTCGTGCTGCTGCGCCGCTCGCTGCTGCGTCACGGCTGGCGCCATGTCGAGGCGCTCAACTACTCCCCGCTGACCTGCGATCTACGCCGGGCCGCCGAGCTGCTGGGCCGCCATGTGGAGGAGGTGTGCGTACGGACCGGCCACCGCCGGGTGGACCTGGTGGGCCACAGCCTCGGCGGGCTCGTCGCCCGGTACTACGTACAGCGGCTCGGCGGCGACGCCCGCGTCCGCATGCTCGTCACGCTCGGCACACCGCACTCCGGCACCCGCGTCGCACCCCTGATGTCGGCGCACCCGCTCGTCCGGCAGATGCGCCCCGACTCCGAGGTGATAGCGGAGTTGTCGCTTCCGGCGCCGCACTGCCGGACGCGGTGCGTGGCCTTCTGGAGCGAGGAGGACCAGGTGATGGTGCCGGCCACGACAGCCAGAATCGATCACCCGGATCTGCTCGTGCGGAACGTGCGCGTCCTTGGTGTCGGGCATCTCGCGCTACCGGTCAACGGCGCCGTCGCCGCCGGAATACGTGAGGCGCTGAGCCCTGCGGAGGCAGCCGGGGAGGGGGGCGCGGACGCCGTTTCGGTGGCCTGACCGCCTCCCCCGGCATGACACGGAGTCGAACACCAGTCGAACGGGGCGCCAAGAAGTCGCATGCGGGCTGCCGAAAGGCGGCCAAATGCCCGGTCTTGCCGAGCCCGGTTCCCGTGGAAGATTGTCGCCGTCGCGTACCGCCGGGTACAGTCGCCGCTAATTCTCCTGCTGCCGAGGCGAAAGAGAAGTTGGTGAACGACCGTCACCCATCGGAAGGCCCACTTCCGACCGGCTCCGCTTCCGACGCCTCGTATGCGCACTATCCCGCCTACGACGCCTACGGGCAGCAGCACTCCGGGACCGGCAGCGCCGGTTACGGTGACGGCGACCCCCTCTTCGGCTCGCTCCCCGGCTCCTACGACACCGGGACGTACGACACCGGTTCCTATGCGACCGGCGCCTATGACGCCGTCACCTATGACGCCGGGACGCACGGCAGCGGTTCCTACGACACCGGCAGCCACGACACCGCCGCGTACGGCGCCGGCGTATACGGCACGGGCGGCTACGACACCGGCGCGTACGACACCGGGGCCTACCCGACGGCCACGGGCGGCGGCTACGCCACCGGCATCCACGACACCGGCAGCTTCTCCTCGACACAGTGGGACACCGGCGCCTACGAGACCGGCGGCGCCGCGGGCTACGACCCGTATGCGCACACCGCGTACGACACCCTGGCACCGGGCGCGGCCGCCTACGCCTCCGCGCACGAGTCCGGCGCCTACGAGGCGGCCGCCTATGAGGCCACCTCCTACGGGCACGGCGGATACGACACCGGCAGCCACGACACCGGCGCGTACGACACCGGCAGCTATCCGACCGGGACGTACGAGACAACAGGCGCATATGAGACGGCCGGTGGCTACGACACCATCGGCCGGCAGGCCACCGCGGTCGAGGAGACCGCCGCCTTCGAGGCCGCGGCCTTCGACACCTCGGGCTTCGAGACCCAGAGCTATGAGGCCACCGCGATCTGGCCGGCGGCCGACCAGGAACTGATCGCCGGAATCCCCGCACAGGCCGGCCCGCCGCCGGGCGACACCGACCAGTGGGAAACCGCCACTTGGGAAGCGGCCGAACCGCACGACGACGGCTCCGGCGTCGACGGCGGCATCGACGACGACGGCAGCGCCCGCTTGGACGAGGCCGCCGCCGTGGCGGACGCCATGACGCAGGCGATGCCGGTGACCCCCGCCGACCCCGCCCCCGCCGGCCGCCGGGTCACCGGACCGCCGGCCGGGAAGGCCGTCCGCGGCCGGGGCCGGCGGCGTCCGGCCAAGCGGTCGGCGCTGCTGACCGTCGCCGTTCCGTCCGTCGCCGCCATGGGAGTGTGCGGGGTGGCGGCCGCGTCCGTCGCCGGTATCGGCGGGGACGACAAGGACGAGACGACCACCCAGGCCGCGGTCGACCCGGGGGCCGTCAAGCCCTCCGCGGCCAACAAGAAGCTCGACACCCAGCTCGCCGGGCTCAGCGCCGGCGCCGACGACTTCCGCGACCGTGCCAGCCGCACCCAGGAGCGGATCGACCTCAAGGAGCGCCAGGCGCTGGAGCGCAAGCGCAAGGCGGAGGAGGCGGCCCGCAAAGAGGCGATGCGGCCCAAGTTCGTGCTGCCGGTCAATCAGCACGGGCTGAGCGCGCTCTTCGGCCAGGCCGGTGTGAACTGGATGTCCGTGCACACCGGCATCGACTTCCCGGTCGACTACGGCACCCCGGTCCTGTCCGCCACCGACGGCACCATCCGCACCCAGTGGAACTCCGCCTACGGGAACATGGCGATCGTGACCTCGCCCGACGGCACGGAGACCTGGTACTGCCATCTGAGCAGCACCAAGATCCGCTCCGGGTCGATCAAGGCCGGTGACCAGATCGCCTACTCGGGCAACTCCGGGAACTCCACGGGACCGCATCTGCACTTCGAGGTGCGGCCCGGCGGGGGCTCGGCGATCGACCCGCTGCCGTGGCTGCGCGGCCACGGGCTCGACCCGAACTGACCGCTGCCGTACCGTTCCTGCAACGTCAGGCGGGCCGTTCCCGCAGCGTCGGGCCGGCGCCGCTTCCCCGTCCTGAGCCGGCCCCCGTCCCGCCCGCCTACAGCTTCTCGACGGGCGCGTACCGCAGCAGCAGCCGCTTGGGCTTCTCGCCGCCGAAGTCGATGGTCGCCTCGGCGTTGTCGCCGCTGCCCTTGACGCCGACGACCGTGCCGAGCCCGAAGCTGTCGTGGGTGACGCGGTCGCCGACGGTCAGCGAGACCACCTCGCGGTCCTTGGTGCGCCGGGTCGCGAAGCCGCTCGGGCCCTTGGCGCGGGCCGACGAGAGCGTGGCGCCGACGCCCCCGCCGAAGCCGCCGGTGCCGCTCCTCGACGTCAGGCCGCCCATGGACGCCGAAGGCGTCGCCGGACCGGTCCGGCGCCATTGCACGTAGTCGACCGGGATCTCCTCCAGGAACCGGGAGGGCGGGTTGTACGACGGCTGGCCCCAGGCGCTGCGCATCGTCGAGCGGGTGACGTAGAGCCGCTCGCGGGCGCGGGTGATGCCGACATAGGCCAGCCGGCGCTCCTCCTCCAGCTCCTTGGTCTGGCCCAGTGCCCGCATGTGCGGGAAGACGCCGTCCTCCATGCCGGTCAGGAAGACGACCGGGAATTCCAGGCCCTTGGCGGTGTGCAGCGTCATCAGCGTGATGACGCCGGACCCCTCCTCGTCCTCGTCGGGGATCTGGTCGGAGTCGGCGACGAGCGCGACCTTCTCCAGGAACTCGGCGAGCGTGCCGGCGCCCTCCTCCTCCCCGCGCTCCTGCTCGAACTCCAGGGCCACCGCGGCGAGTTCCTGGAGGTTCTCGATCCGGGTCTCGTCCTGCGGGTCGGTGGAGGCCTGGAGCTCGGAAAGGTAGCCCGTGCGCTCCAGGACGGCTTCCAGGATCGTGGCGGGCCCGGCGCCGGACTCGACGATCGTGCGCAGCTCCTCCATCAGGACGTTGAAGCGCTTGACGGCGTTGGCGGAGCGGGCCGCCATGCCGTACGCCTCGTCGACCCGCCGCAGCGCCTGGGGGAAGGTGATCTTCTCGCGTGACGACAGGGCGTCGATCATCGCCTCGGCGCGCTCGCCGATGCCGCGCTTGGGGACGTTGAGGATGCGGCGCAGCGGGACGGTGTCCTCGGGGTTGGCGAGCACCCGTAGGTACGCAAGGACGTCGCGGACCTCCTTGCGCTCGTAGAAGCGCACCCCGCCGACGACCTTGTAGGGCAGACCGACCCGGATGAAGATCTCTTCGAAGACCCGGGACTGGGCGTTGGTGCGGTAGAAGACGGCGACGTCGCCGGCCCTCGCGTCGCCGGCGTCGGTGAGGCGGTCGATCTCGTCGGAGACGAACTGCGCCTCGTCGTGCTCGGTGTCGGCGACATAGCCGGTGATCTTGGGGCCGGCGCCGGCGTCCGTCCAGAGGTTCTTGGGGCGGCGGTTCTCGTTGCGCTCGATGACGGCGTTGGCGGCGGACAGGATCGTCTGGCTGGAGCGGTAGTTCTGCTCCAGCAGGATCGTCGTGGCGTCCGGGTAGTCCTCCTCGAACTGGAGGATGTTGCGGATCGTGGCGCCGCGGAAGGCGTAGATCGACTGGTCGGCGTCACCGACGACGCACAGTTCGGCGGCGGGGATGTCGGCCGTTCCCCTGCCGACCAGCTCGCGCACCAGGGTGTACTGGGCGTGGTTGGTGTCCTGGTACTCGTCGACGAGCACATGGCGGAAGCGGCGGCGGTAGTGCTCGGCGACGTCCGGGAAGGCCTGCAGCAGATGGACCGTCGTCATGATGATGTCGTCGAAGTCCAGGGCGTTGGCCTCGCGCAGCCGCGCCTGGTACATCGCATACGCCTCGGCCAGCGACTTCTCGAACCCGTCGGCCGCCGTCTGGGCGAAGGTCTCCTCGTCGATGAGCTCGTTCTTGAGGTTGGAGATCTTCGCGCTGAAGGACTTGGGCGGGAAGCGCTTGGGGTCCAGGTCCAGATCGCGGCAGACCAGCGCCATCAGGCGCTTGGAGTCGGCCGCGTCGTAGATCGAGAAGGAGGAGGTGAAGCCGAGCTTCTTGGACTCGCGGCGCAGGATGCGCACACAGGCGCTGTGGAAGGTGGAGACCCACATGGCGTTGGCGCGCGGGCCGACCAGCTGCTCCACGCGCTCCTTCATCTCGCCCGCGGCCTTGTTGGTGAACGTGATCGCGAGGATCTGGCCGGGGTGGACATGGCGCTCGGCGAGCAGATGCGCGATGCGGTGGGTGAGCACCCTGGTCTTGCCGGAGCCGGCGCCCGCGACGATCAGCAGCGGGCCTCCGGCGTGCACCACGGCGGCCTTCTGCTCGTCGTTGAGCCCCTCCAGCAGCGCGGCCGGGTCGACGGGCGGGCGGGCGGCGCCGTCGCGGTAGTACGCCTCGGTGTGCACGGGCGCGTCGAACCTCCCGCCGAAGAGGTCGGCGGGGACCTCCTCCGGGACCGGCTCGTGCTCGTCCTCGGGAGGCGGCGGGTGCTCCTCCTCGCCCTTGGGGCCGAGGTCCGCCAGAAAGCTGTCGTCAAAGAGGCTGCTCATCGCCCACCGAGTCTAGGCCGCCGCACTGACAGCGCGCCGGGGAGTACGCGATTGTCCGCGCCGGGGCAGGTCAGCGGCCGGAGGCGGAGCAGCCGGGTGCCGGCCGCCTACCCGAACCCGACATCTGACGCAACACCCCCCGCAGCGCGTTCAGGTCACGAAAAGGTTTCGGGCATATCGAACATCAGCCTTCACAGGAGCCACACGAATTGGCTAACGTCCTCGCTCAGGCAGCCCGCCTCCCCGCGGTCGACAGCTTCCGCACGGGCCGCCCGCGCCGAGTCCGGCCCTGCCAGCAGGCACCCGGAGCCGGGGACCCACCAGCACCACCGGGGTGAATCGATCCAGCGGCCGTCGTCGGCGACCGCACGGACCGTAGGGCAAGCCTTCCGTCAGCGACACCGCCCGAACCCGACAGCTAACCCGGTAGGCGGTCACGGAAGGAGTTGCCGGCCTTGGCGTCCCATCGCAAGCCGCGCACCAGCGTTCTCATATCGCCCGGGAGCCGTCGTACGGCGGCCGGGCTCACCACCGCCGCGCTCGCCTCGGTCACCCTGCTCTCGCAGTCCGCCGACGCCGCCCCCAGGGCGCCCAGGCCCTCCATCGAAGAGGTCAAGCAGAAGGTCGACGGCCTCTACCGCCAGGCCGAGGTGGCCACCCAGAAGTACAACGCCGCCAAGGAGCGCGCCGACCACCAGAGCGCCACCGTCGACGGTCTGCTCGACGCCGCCGCCAAGCGCGCGCAGCGGATGAACGAGTCCCGGCGCGAACTGGGCACCTTCGCCTCGGCGCAGTACCGCACCGGCGGCATGAACCCGACGGCGCAGTTGATGCTCGCCAAGGACCCGCAGCAGTTCGTCGACCGCAGCCACCTCATGGAGCGCCCAGCCGGCAGAAGCAGGCGGTCACCGACTACCAGGAGCAGGCGGCGGCCGCGGCGCGGCAGCGGGCCGCGGCCACCAGCAGCCTGGAGAAGCTGCAGAAGTCGCAGGCCGCGCTGAAGGAGTCCAAGCAGTCCGTCCAGGAGAAGCTGGCCGAGGCCCGGCAGCTGCTGTCGCGGCTCACCGCCCAGGAGAAGGCGCGGCTCGCGGAGCTGGAGCGCCAGAAGGAGGAGGCGGCCCGGCGCAAGGCCGAGGAGGAGGCGCGCCGGCAGCAGGAGCGCGAGCGCCAGCGGCAGCACGACGGCGGCTCGACGGGCGGACAGACCGGCGGCGAGACCGGCGGTGGCACCAGCGACGGCGGCTCCACCGGGGACTCGAACACCAAGGCGGAGAAGGCGCTCGCCTTCGCCCGCGCCCAGATGGGCAAGCCGTACGTCTGGGGCGCCACCGGGCCCAACTCCTATGACTGCTCGGGGCTGACGCAGGCGGCGTGGAAGGCGGCCGGGGTCGATCTGCCGCGGACGACCTGGGACCAGGTCAAGGTCGGCCAGCGGGTGGCGACCAAGGATCTGCAGCCCGGTGACCTGGTGTTCTTCTACGACGACATCAGCCACGTCGGCATGTACATAGGCGGCGGCAAGATGATCCACGCTCCCAAGCCGGGCGCCAACGTCCGGGAGGAGTCGATCTACTACATGCCGATCTACGGAAGCGTCCGCCCGGCCTGAGGCAGGCCCCGCCTCCCCGCGGACCACTCCTCCCCCGAGGCGCCCAGGGCGCCCGGCAAGGCCACCCCCCACGGCCACCCCCCACACGCCACCGCGCGGCCATCGGCTCCGGATTCCGGAGCACGGTGACCGCGCGGTGTGCCGTAGTGGCCGGTGCCGCCGTCAGGTCCAGAGCACCGCGATGAAGATGTTGGCGATCGTGAGCGCGCCCACCGCGCCGAACAGCGGTGCGGGGACCTTCTCCTCGTCCCGCTTGACGTAGACCAGCGCCAGGATCACCACCAGTACGGCCATCTTGATGCCGATCTTGATGTTGTTGACGGGGTGGTCCTGGGCCTGGTTGAGGCCGACCAGCACGATGCCGGTGACCAGCATCGTCAGCGCGCCGTGCAGCATGGCCGGCACGAAGCGGGCGGTACCCGCGCCCATCGCCTTCATCTGGGTCAGGAAGCCGCCCAGCAGGGAGGCGATGCCGATGATGTGCAGGCCGACGAAGACATTGATTACTACGTCCATAGTGCTGGATCGTAGCCGCCGCATAGCACGGCCCTTCGGGCAGGGCGTCCGCAATCGCCGCTTCGGTCACGGCAGACCGGTCCCGGTGGGCAGGCGGCGGCGGTGCGATCACCCGCGCTCCGGCCGCGGTCGAAAGCGAACAATGCCAGCCAACCGGACTCACCCCCGTGACGCCCCGGCTTAGCGTCCTCCTCCAGGCGGCCGACATCCCGCCATCGCCGGCCTCCGTGCCGGTGTTCCGTCGGCCGCCCCGCCGAGAGGTGCGGCGGCGGTCGGCTCCCCCGTTGCCGACCGCCGCCGGACCCACGGCCCGAAGGGAAGGAAGTGACGGCCACCGTGGCCTCGCACCGCAAGCCCAGGCAGCATCCGCTCGCCGCGCTCACAGGCGGTTCGCGCAGCGCGCGCACCGTCCGTACGGCCGCCACCCTCGCCCTCGCGGGCGCCGCCACCGCCACCGCCTTCGACGGCACCGGCCAGGCGGCCCCCTCCCCCACCCCCGACCAGGTCAAGGACCGGGTCGACGCGCTGTACCAGGAGGCAGAGGTGGCCACACAGAGCTACAACGGCGCCAAGGAAGCCGCCGACACCGCACGCGAGGAGCTGAGCAGACTGCAGGACGAGGCCGCCCGCCGGACCCGGAAGCTGAACACCGCCCGCGCGGAACTGGGCGCCGTGGCCGCGTCCCAGTACCGCTCCGGCGGTATGGACCCGACCCTTTCGCTGCTGCTCTCCGAGGACCCGCAGCGCTATCTGGACGGCGCCGCGGTGCTGGAGCGCGCGGGCAGCCATCAGGCGGCCGCGGTGGCCGGTTACGCGCGCCGGCTCGGCAGCGTGCGGCAGGTCCGGCAGCGGGCCGAGGACACCGCGCAGCGGCTGGTGTCCACCGAGACCGGGCTGAAGAAGCACCGGGTCACCATCGTCCGCAAGCTGGACGCCGCCGAGCAGCTGCTGGACCGGCTGACCGCGGAGCAGCGGCGTCGGATGGCGGGCGCGGACGGCTCCCGGGGCGGCGCCCGCGCGGACCGGGGAACGGGCCGCGGTGACGGCCTGCTCGGCGGGATCCCCGCCGGCTCGGCGGCCGCGCTGGCCCCCGACTCCCGGGCCGCCCGCGCCGTCTCCTTCGCCTACTCCGCCCTCGGCAAACCGTACGTCTGGGGCGCCACGGGCCCCTCCGCCTACGACTGCTCGGGCCTGACCCAGGCCGCCTGGGAGTCCGGCGGCGTCTCGCTCCCGCGCACCACCTACACCCAGATCAACTCCGGCCCCCGCGTCGACCGCTCCCAACTCGCCCCCGGCGACCTGGTGTTCTTCTACACCGGCATCAGCCATGTGGGCCTGTACATCGGCGACGGCAAGATGATCCACGCGCCCCATCCGGGCGCCCCGGTACGCATCGCGCCGATCGACCAGATGCCGTTCGCGGGGGCCACCCGGCCGGCGTAGGGCCGCCGGGCCGGCGTAGGGCCGCCGGGCCGGCGTAGGGCCGCCGGGCCGGCGCGGGCAAGCCGGGCCGGCCCGGGGACTTCCGGTGGAGGGGTCAGGGCTTCAGCTGGGTGCCCAGCCACCGGAAGATCTCCGGCACCTGCTGGCGCCAGACCGCCGTGGTGTGGCCACCCGCGTTCGCCGCGATCTGCCGCACGGTCACCGTCGTCGGCAGCTTCGCCAGCTGGCGCAGGCCGATGCCCGCCTGGTAGCCGTCGCCCGCGGCGCCCGAGACGTACAGCGCCGTACGGGGCGGCCGGCCGGCGGCGTTGGCGGACTTCAGGATGTGGATCGGGTTCGACGAGATCCGCAGCTGGGGGTCCTTGCCGGCCAGGGAGTCCGGTTCTAGGGCCGGGTCGTTGTAGCCGGACATGGCGACCGCGGCGCGGTAGCGGTCGGGGTGGGCCAGGGCGAGCTTGGTGGCGCAGTGGGCGCCCGCCGAGTAGCCGGCCAGGGCCCAGGAGTCGGGCTTGTCGCCCACCCGGAAGTTGTCGACGACCATCTTGCGGACGTCGACGGTCAGCCAGCTGTCGGCGTTGACCTTGCCGGGGATGTTGACGCAGCCGGTGTCGGCGCCGGTGAGGAGGTTGGTGCGCGGCGCGACCAGGATGAACGGCTTGACCTCGCCGCGCTGCATCAGCGGCCTGAGCTGCTCGGCCACGTGCAGGGACCCGAACCAGGCCTTCGACGAGCCGGGGTAGCCGGGCAGCAGCTCGACCACCGGGAACCTGGTGTTCTTGTAGGCGGGGTCGTTGTACTGCGGCGGCAGCCATACGTACACCTCGCCCCGCACGCCCGAGATGCGGCCCTCGAGGTCGGTCATCTGCACGCCCGCCCCCATCCGCGCGTCGTCGCCCGGGCGGAACCGCTGGAGCTGCTTGGGCTCGTTGTTGATCTGCTGGCCGCCCATGCCGTCGGGGCCGAGGTCCTTGGCGACCGCGACATGGCTGTCGGTGCCGAGCAGATCGCCCCAGGTGTCGTAGAGGTTGTTGGCGTTGTTGACCAGGACGAAGACCAGGGTGATGGCCGTGACCTGGGCGAACAGCAGCATCAGCAGCCGGGCGAGGCCGCGTACCAGGCGCGGCCCGGCTATTCGGCCCCACAGGGCGAGCGGCAGCACGACGGCGACGATCAGCAGCGCGACCGAGGTGAGGAAGAAGGGCGTGCCCGTCAGGCTCATCGGGATCTCGCTTCCAGGACGACTACGCGAAGGACGTGGGGATGGTTCGGGCCCCGCCTTCGGCAGTGAGCCTCTCCGCGCCCTTAGATGGCGATCCGCGTGGTCCTGGTTGCCCGGCTCAGGTCCTTCTTTGCCCCTTCCCACGCCCTTCCGCCCCTGGCGGCAAGCCCTCGGCCCTGGCCGTGCGTGCGCGGGCGGCCTGACGCCCGCCACCGGCCAAGCCGCAGGTCAGGGCGCCAGACCAGGGCGTCAGACCAGGCGCCGGGCCGCAGCCCAGCGGGTCAGCTCATGGCGATTGGACAGCTGCAGCTTGCGCAGGACCGCCGAGACATGCGACTCGACGGTCTTCACCGAGATGAACAGCTGCTTGCCGACCTCCTTGTACGCATAGCCGCGGGCGATCAGCCGCAGGACCTCGCGCTCGCGCTGGGTGAGGCGGTCCAGGTCCTCGTCGATCGGCGGGGCGTCGGTCGAGGCGAAGGCGTCCAGCACGAAGCCGGCCAGCCGAGGGGAGAAGACCGCGTCGCCGTCGGCCACCCGGAAGATCGCGTTGACCAGGTCCGTGCCCGTGATCGTCTTGGTGACATAGCCGCGGGCGCCGCCGCGGATGACGCCGATGACGTCCTCGGCCGCGTCGGAGACGGAGAGCGCGAGGAAGCGGACCGGGCGCTCGGCGTCGGCCGACATCGCGGCGCAGCGGCGCAGCACCTCGACACCGCCGCCACCGGGGAGGTGGACGTCCAGGAGGACGACCTCGGGGCGGGTGGCGGTGATGACCGTGATCGCCTGGTCGACGTCGGCGGCCTCGCCGACCACCTCGACGCCGGTGCGCTCGGTCTCGCCGATCTCGGCCTGGACGCCCGTACGGAACATCCGGTGGTCGTCGACGAGTACGACCCGTACGGTCCGGCCCTCGGCCGCCTCGCCGCCGGTCCCGCCCTGCTGTGCGCCCTCGCTGGTCATGTCTTCCGCCCGTCCGTTGGTGTCTGCCCCGTCATCATCCCGCGCCCCGGCCGGCGCCGCCGCAACCGGCCGCGGCCCGCCCGGCTCCGCCGGCGGCCGGCTGGGCCCCCGGCGCGGCTCGGTCGTCCCCGTCATCCCTCACGCTCCGCCGCGGCGCGCTCCATCTCCAGCTCGACGACCGTGCCACCCTCGGGGGCGGCGCGCAGCCGGGCCGTGCCGCCGTTGCGCTCCATCCGGCCGATGATGGACCCCCGCACGCCCATGCGGTCGGCGGGGACCGCGTCCAGATCGAAGCCGGGGCCGCGGTCGCGCACCGAGACGAAGACCGTACGGCCCTCGACCTCGGCGAACACCTGCACCGCACCGCCCTCGCCGCCGTACTTGGCGGCGTTGACCATCGCCTCGCGTGCGGCCTGCATCTGGGCGTCCAGCGCGTCGTCCAGCGGGCAGTCGCCGACGACCACGACCTCGATGGGGACGCCGTGGTCGTCCTCCACCTCGGCGGCGGCCTTGCGGACCGCCTCCGCCAGGGTGGCCGGCTCCTCGTCCTCCTCCTTGCCGCGGCCCTCGGGTTTGTAGAGCCAGGCGCGCAGTTCGCGCTCCTGGGCGCGGGCCAGGCGCGCCACCTCCCTGGGGTCGTCGGCGTTGCGCTGGATCAGGGTGAGGGTGTGCAGGACGGAGTCATGGACATGGGCGGCCACCTCGGCACGCTCCTGGGCGCGGATCCGCATCAGCCGCTCCTCGGAGAGCTCCTGCATCATCCGTACGAGATAGGGGCCCGCCAGCAGCGCGATGCCGACGACGACGGCGAGCGCCGCCTGCAGCACCGAGCCCAGATGCCGCACCGAGCCCTGCAGCACGACGATGCCCGTCACCCCGACGCAGACCAGCAGCACTCCGGCCGCGCCGCGCAGCACCGGCAGCAGGGCCTTGCGGCGGCCGAGCTCCAGCCACTGGGCGCGGCGGGCGTTGTCCGCCTGGCGCCACACCAGGGCGACACCGGCGCCGATCAGCAGCACCGGCCACAGATAGCCGTTGGCCTGGCCGAGCTGGAACCTGGAGGCGATGACGGCGGCGCCGATCAGCAGCGCGATCAGCGCGAAGACCTGGCCCTTGTCGGGCTTGTGGCGCAGCAGCCGCCGCTTCTCGTCGCCCGGGGCGTGCGGGCGGTGCTCCACTCCGCCGACGCCCAGCGGGACGAAGAACCAGAACGCGGCGTAGAGCAGGGCGCCCATGCCCTCGGCCATGAACAGCGCCACGAACACGACCCGCACCCAGGAGACCGGCAGCCCGAGATGCCCTGCCAGACCGCGCGCGACACCGCCGAGCAGCCGCCCGTCGGCGCTGCGGTAGAGCTTGCGCACGGGTGGGTCGTCGGGGTCCGGCGCCGGGGCGTAGGCCGTCTCGGCGCGGGGCGGGGCGGTGGTCATGTGCCCGATCGTCACACGCCGCGGGGGCCGCGGCATCAGGGGCGACCCTGAACCCGTCCCTGACGTTTCACCGGGCGGGTCGGGGGCGGGTCAGCTCTGCTACTCGTCCCTGCGGAAACCGTCCTTCACGGCCGAGAAGACCTTTTCGTACTTCCCCCAGTTGGCATCCGGCGCGGACACGTAGATCGCGTACTCCTTGCCGCCCTCGCGGCCGAAACCGAGGTCGATGCCGCGGTAGGTGCGGGCCCGGCCCCCGAAGGTGAACTCCCAGATCGCGGCGGGATCGCCCTGGAAGACGGTGTCCTGCATCCGCAGCCGGGAGTACACGGGGTACTGCTGCTTGAAAGCGGCCTCGACGGCCTTGAAGTGCTCCACCTGATCCGCCGAGGAGAAGTCCAGGACGCTGAGGGTGAGCCGTGCGCGCTCGGCCTCGGAGGAGTAGACGATCTGCCGGCCGCCGTCCTTGACCTCCCGCTTCCAGTCGCTGGGCACCGGGAAGCTGACGCCGAGTGCGGACTCGGTGGCCTTGCGGTAGCCGTCCGGAAGGGGCGGCGGCGGTCCGACGCTGTTGTCCGGGACGCTCGGGAGCACCGGCGCGCCCTTGTCAGCCGATTCCTTGCCGCCCGCTTCCTTGGACGGGGCGGAGTCCGCGCGGTGCAGCATGTACCAGGCCGTGCTCGCGCCACCGCCGACCGCGAGTACGCCCACGACGCTCCAGGCGACGACGCGGGCGCCACGCCGCTTTCGGGGTGCCACGCCGCCGGACAGCGACTCCGTACGGCCGTCGTCGGACCGCCCGACGAGGCCGCCGTCCGGGACGGCCACCGGGCCGGTCACGGCGCCGCCGTCACCTGCGTCCTGCCCCTCGGCCCTACGGGCCCCGGCTCGGCCGTCCGAAGGGGCCGCACCGCCGGTGGGCCGCACCGGACGTGTCGGTGCCTCCGTCCGCGGGTCCGGCGCGGCCCGCTCCGCGTCCTCGCGGCCGACCGTCCCCAGGGCGAGTGTCGGCCAGCCCATCAGGGCCGTCTCCGCGTCGCCCTCGGCCGCCCGCAGCGCCTGTTCGACGACCTCGGCCGTCGGCCGGTCCGTCGGCTCCTTGGCGAGCAGCGCCTCGATCAGCGGGGTCAGCGGGCCGCCGTTGCGCGGCGGTTCGAACGGGTCCATGGCGATCGCGTACGCCGTCTCGACCGCGGTGTTCTTCCGGAACGGGGGCCGTCCCTCGACCGCCTGATAGAGCGTCGCCCCCAGCGCCCACAGGTCCGAGGCGGGGCCCGGTGTGCCGCCCTTGACCCGCTCGGGCGCCAAGTAGTCGATGGAGCCGACCAGCTCGCCGGTCTTGGTGAGCGTCGAGGTGCCGGTGGCGACCGCGATACCGAAGTCGGTGAGCACGACCCGGCCGTCTTCACCGAGCAGCACGTTGCCCGGCTTGACGTCACGGTGCAGCACACCGGCGGAGTGTGCGGCACGCAGCGCCGCGATCATGCCGCGGCCGATCCGCGCGACCTCGCGCGGGGTGACCGAACCCCCTTCCCGGGCGGCCTCCTTGATGGCGTCGCCCAGCGTGGTGGAGGGGACGTACTCCATGACGATGCAGGGCAGGCCGGCGTCGTCCACGACGTCGTGCACCCCCACCACGTTGGGGTGGTTGATGCGGGCCGCGGCCTGCGCCTCCCGGGTGGTGCGTTCATGGCGGGTCGCCAGTTCGTCGGGCTCCAACTGCGGCGAGACGTGCAGACGCTTGACCGCGACCTGGCGCCCGAGGACTTCGTCCCGGGCCCGCCAGACGGTGCCCATACCGCCCTGGCCTATCCGTTCAACCAGGCGATATCGCCCGGCGACCAGTCGCCCCTCGTCCACCGACGCCGCCTCCGCCACCGCACGCCCCTCCGGAAACCCGTACGTATCCAGGGCGCAACGATAGTCTCCGACGTCGGCGAACAGCCCTCCGGCCACCGCGCGTCCGCCGCTGTCCTCCGTCCGGGGCCGGGCGCCCGTGGCATATGCGAACCCGCGAGGGGTTTCGGGACCCCCCTGGGGCATGTCGGGGGTGCCGGCGGCGGATCTCAGGGATCCGCCAGGGTTCCCACGGATGCCGGAGCCGCGGCGATCTTGTCACCATGGCTCCATGAACGAAGCAGCCCCCGCCGCGGAGCCGGCACCCTCCGGCCCCGTCGACCCCACCCCGCCGGCCGCCCCACTGCGCCGCAGTCGGCGGCACAAGGTCATCGGCGGCGTGTGCGCGGGGCTGGGGCGGCAGTGGGATCTCGACCCGGTGATCTTCCGGATCGTGCTCGCCGTGCTCGCCGTCGGCGGCCTCGGGCTGATCGCCTACGGCTTCGCCTGGCTGCTCGTCCCCCTCGACGGCGAGGAGGAGAACGAGGGCCGCCGGCTGCTCTCCGGCCGTGTCGAGGGCTCGGCTCTCACGGCCCTGCTCTGCGCACTGGTCGGCTGCGGGCTGTTTCTGACGACCCTCGCCAAGGGCAGCATGATGTCCTTCGCCATCATGCTGACGCTGGCGGTGGCCGGCTCCGCCTACTGGTCCAAGCGGCGCCGCCAGGCGCAGGCCCAGGGCCCGGAGTCGATGGACGCCGCCACGGCTCAAGCGGTCGCCGACGCCCCGCCGGAGACCACCGCGCCCCCCGCGCCGACCAGTCCCTCGTGGTGGCGCGCCCCGCACGCCAAGGACACGGCCGGCCAGGGCTATCTGTGGGGCCCCGAGCACACCCCCCTCCCCCTCGACATCAGCTACCGAAGTGAGCACGGCGCCGCCGCGCCCACCGCGCCGCACCGGCAGGGCGCCTGGTCGGGTGCGGGCCGCCCGCCCGGCCCGGCCGTGCCGCCGCACGGCGCCCACCCCATCGGCTCCCCGCGCGGGGCGCGCCGCGACGGCCGCCCGATCGGCGGCTGGACGTTCCTTCTCGCGCTGGGCGCAGGAGCCGTCACCGCCCTCTCCGTCTCCCGGCACGAGAGCCTCGCACCGTCCGTCCAGGCGGGACTGGCCGCCGCACTGGTCGTCTTCGGCCTGGGGCTCGCCCTCAGCGCCTGGCTCGGCCGCACGGGCGGCGGCACGGTGTTCCTGGTGGTCGTGACGGCCGTACTGCTGGCGGGCGCGACGGCGCTGCCCGACAACATCACCGCCGACTGGCAGCGCCGCACCTGGACCCCCACCACCCTCGCCGCCGTCCGCCCGCACTACGAAGTCGGCTCCGGCGAGGGCCGGCTGGACCTGTCGGAGCTGCCCCTCAAGGACGGCCGTACGGTCCGCACCAGCGCGGAAGTGGGCGCCGGCCGCCTCCAGGTGACGCTGCCGCAGGGCGTCACGACCCGCCTCCACATCTCGCTCGGCCTCGGCGACATCCAGCTGCCCGGCGAATCGCCCCATGACGTGGACCTCTCCGCGGGCGGCGAGGAGCGGACCCTCACCCTGCCCGCCGAAGGCCTGAAGAAGGGCGAGAAGCCGCACGGCACCCTCGACCTCGACCTCGACCTCGGGGCCGGCCAGGTCGCCATCCAACGCCCCGCCCCCACCCCCACCCAGCCGACCGCACCAACCGCGCCCACCGCCCCCGACGAGCCGACCGCCCCCACCCGCCAGGGAGCCCCCTGATGATGCGCCACCGCTTCGAGCCGGCCCGCCTGATCTCCGGCCTCACGGCCCTCACCCTCGGCACCGCCTACGGCCTCGACGCCCTCGGCATATGGCACGCGCCCGGCCCCTGGCTCTTCCTCGCCCTCCCCGCGGGCCTGCTCCTCGCCGGCATCACCGCCGCCCTCTGGGCGACGGCCCGCCGCCGCACCCGCCCCGCCGACGGGGCGGAGGCGTCCTAGGGGGTGACCGCAAAGTCCCGCCTGACCGATCGGACGGGCCGGCCCTAGCCGAACAGCTGCGCCCCGTGCCGCTTGCGGCGGTTCTCCCACGCCGCGTCCAGGGAGAACCTCGGAGTGCCGGCCAGCAGGAGGGGAAGCCAGGCCATCAGATAGGCGAGGTCGCTGCCGTAGTAGTACGGCGTGGTCGACCAGCTCACGGTGAGCCAGAGCGTCAAGGAGATCAGCGCGCCGCCGAACGCCGCCAGCCGCCCCAGCAGTCCCGCGAGCGTGCCCAGGCCCACCGCCAGTTCACCGGCGGCGATGGCGTAGCCGAAGCCCACGGGGCTCTTCTGCGCGAGCTCGACCAGCTGCGGCAGCGCCGCCGCGTCGTGGACCTGGTCCAGCAGCGCGCCGAGCGACCCCTCGCCCCCGGCCGCCAGGAACGCCGGGTCCATGAGCTTGTCCACCCCCGCGTAGAGGAAGGTGACGCCCAGAAAGACGCGCAGCGGCAGCAGCGCATGACGCGCCAGCCGCGCGCGCAGCCCGGCGCCGACCCCTTCGACACCCGCTCCTGCCAAGTCGGCACCGACCGTGCGATGTGCATGCACCATGACGTCCGCCTCTCCGTTGCCACCGGGAGCAGACGATTGTGCCCGCGCCCGCGCCTCACGGGGAGATACGTACGGATGAGCGCAAGAGGTTCAACCAACCGATGCACTTCGGGCGACGGAAACACACAGAATCGCCACGCACGGCCCCCGCACGGCCCCATACGGCCCCCGCGCGGCCCGCCACACGGCATCCGCACGACGGCTGACGGCTGACGGCTGACGGCTGACGGCTGACGGCTGACGACGACAGCCAACCCCCGAACCACCGACGGCTCACGACTCACGGCTCACGGCTCACGGCTCACGGCTCACGGCTCACGGCTCACGGCTCACGGCCGACTATGGACCCCGCCCTCAGTCCAGGACGTCGAGCGGAAAGCCGTTCGACTCCACTCCCGCCGCCGTGATCACCCGGACCTGCACCCGGCCCGGTTCCACATCGACCGGTACCGGAACCGTCAGCACCCCGTCCGTCGGGTTGGCGAAACCGCCCGGCACCGGCACCAGCGGGACCGGGACATGGACCCCGCCGATCCGCACGACGGTGCGGGCGAGCCGGTCGGGCGTCGTGGCGCCCGGGGGGACGAAGCCGGCGCCGCGGATCTCGATGTCGTCGCCAGTACGGACGGGCGCCGCGAGGTCGCCGAGCTCACGGGAGCGGACGACGGAGAGGATCACCGGACGGCCACCCGCCACCAGCTTCCCCATGAGATACGTCGCCCCGGAGAGGGCCACCAGGACCACCAGGGCCCAGGGCAGCCGCGGCAGTTGCCCGGGCCGGTCGGCCAGCCGCACCAGGGCGAGCACCGCCACCGCCGCGTTGACCAGGACGTACTGCACGTCCAGGAAGCTGCCCCGCCCCGCGTCGTCGGTCAGCAGGTCACCGGCGCGCGGCCGCTCCGCGGGGACCTTCTGCAGCCGCCCCGACCGCACTCGCGCGGCCACCACCCCGTACGCCAGCACGGCCACCCCGCATCCGAGGGCGAGCGCCGCCAGCAGCGCGCCACAGCGGTCCAGTGCCAGGCCCTGGAGCAGGCGGCGCCGCTCGCCCGGGGCCGCGGCGGCCAGGCGTACGGCCGCCGTCACCACGGCGTACAGCACCACGCCCGCCCACCCCGCGGCGACCGTCCGCGAGGTCGACAGCCGGCCGTCCTCGCCGATCAGCGGTGCCAGCGCCCCGCCGTGCGCACCGTGCCGCAGGGCCGCCAGCGTCAGCCCCAGCGCCAGGACGACGGCCGCGACCAGCCCCGCCGTACGGCCCGCCGTCCAGCTGCCGCCGATGGCGGTCAGCGCCTGCCCGAGCAGCAGGGCCACCACCGCGCTCCAGACCACCAGCAGGGTCCGCCACCGTACGGCGGCCAGCCAGCTGACCCTCTCGGCGGTGCCGCGCCTGGCCAACTCCCGTGCGGATAGGGTCAGTTCGTCGGACACCCACTGCCGGGCCGCACCGGCGGAGCGCGCGAGCCCGGACGGCACGCCGCGTCCGGCGGCGAAGTCCTCGCGCAGCGCGACGAACGCGGCGACCGCCCGCCGGTGCCCCGCACGGGCGCCGTGCGGGCATCGCCCGCAGCGGCACTCACCGCCGTCGGCGCGCTCCGCGCCACCCTCCGGCCCGCCCGCTCCGGCCGTCCTGCCCGCCGTCTCAACCGACACGTCCGCTACCGCCCCGCCGCCACTCGCCACCAACTTGCCGCATGTGAAGGGGAATTGTGCCTCATGCGATCGGGGTGGACACCAAACGTCCAGCTGGCGGCGGGGGCGGGGCGCATCGGCGCGTTGACGCCAGGCGGCGTATCCGTACAACTGACCGCCTGCCGACCGCACAAACCCGGCGCCTACCCCGTTCGGGCGAACCGGGGCACGGCGACGGCTGAGCCGCCCGCGCCCTGCGCAAGCTCTCGCCGTGTGCCAAATACACGGATCTCAGGGACCGCGCCAGGGACAGCGCCGCCGCGCCGGACGGCGCCGCGGACGAGGCCGACTCGGCGGCACCGCCCGCCGCAGGACCGGCCTCCCGGCCGCCACCCCCCTCGTCGCGTGCTCCGCCTTCCTCGCCTTCCTCTCGTTCCTCCTCCTGACCGGGCTCACCGCGCTCTTCGCGGCCGCACCACCGGCGACCGCCCATGACCGGCAGCCCCGGCGGCCCACCGGCGACAACTGCGCCTTCGCCGGGACCGCGCCACCCGTGGACGTACCGACCGGCTTTCCCATGCCGCACGGCTGGCACTTCCCGTGCACCAAGCCGACCCACCCACCGAAACCCACGCCCACACCGAAGCCCACACCCAAACCCACGACCAAACCCACAGCCAAACCCCCGCCCACCCCCCGTCAGCGCTCCCCCAGACCGGCGCCACCGCCGCCCGCGCCACCGCCGCCCACGCCGCCACCGCGGCCGACACCGTCACCGCCCCCACCGCCACCGCCCCCGCCCCGCGCCCGCCCCACTCCGCCGCCGCCCAAGGTCCATCGCAGTCCGGCGCCGTCCGCGCCCGCGCTGCCCCGCAGCTATGCGCGGGCGTCCCGCCCACCGCACGAGGGGCGCTCCATCGTGACCACGACCCTGCTGATCACGGCCCCGGCCGTGCTGGCCGGCGCCGCCCTCCGTCCCCGTTCCAGAGCCTCGTCCGGTTCCGCCGGACGCCGTTCCTCGTAGGAGGTCCCCATGTCGCAATGGCTGGTGCTGGGCATCGCCATGGCCGCGGTCTGCGGCGTCGTACTGATCATCACCGTCCTCAAGGAGCGCCGGATCGCCGAGGACGACGATCCGACCGAAACACCCGATGTGATCGAGTATCTGACGATGATGGTGGGGGTGGTGTACGCGATCGTGCTGGGCCTGGCCATCGCCGGAGTCTGGGAGGCCAGGAGCGCGGCCGAGGACACCGTACGGACCGAGGCGCAGGCCCTGCACGAGGTCAGCGCGCGGGCCCGGGCCTACCCCGGGCCGGTGCGGGACCGGATCCGCTCGGACGTCGACGCCTATGTGTCCCATGTCGTGCACAAGGAGTGGCCGGTCATGTCCGAACAGGGGCAGCTGACCCGGCACGGCACCGAGCTGCTGACGAAGGTGCGGGCCGATGTCACCGACTACCACCCGGCCAACGACTTCGAAGGGCAGTCCTACCAGCCGCTCGTCGACCAGGTCGCGGTGGCCGACGGGGCGCGTTCCGCCCGCGGGGACGCGGCCGACTCCACGCTGCCGGGGGAGGTGTGGTTCGGCCTGGTGATCGGCGGTGCCATCTCCATCGGGGTGATGTTCACCCTGCAGATCCGGCGCTCGGGGCGGGAGCTGCTGATGGCGGCGCTCTTCAGCGCGCTGATCGCCTTCCTGCTGTTCCTCGTCTGGGACTTCGACTCGCCGTTCAGCCGGGGCATCTCCGCGAGCGCCGACCCGTTCTTGGACCTCTTCCCCCATCTGTGACCGCTCCCGCTCTTCCAGCCGTTCCGCGGGGCACCGACCCGCCCCGCGGAACGGGCCGGGCCGGGCCCCAGGCGCGTCCGGCTGATCGAAGAGTTCCGGTCCAGTCACAGGTAACCGGTCCAGTCACGGGATCCGGTCCAGCCACAGCGAACCGGCCCAGCCACAGGGCTCCGGTTCAGTCGAACAGATCCGGTTCGCTGCGCACGATCTGCTGGTAGAGCGGCTGGTAGTTGATCCAGGCCACCAGGTCGTTGCCCAGCTGCTCGCGGGTGTGGACGGCGTTGTGGTGCTCGATCGGGACCGGCTTGCCGGCGGCCTTCGCGGTCAGCTGGACCTGGCACGAGCGCTCCATCGTGATGAACCACCACGCCGCCGCGTCCACCGAGTCGCCGACCGTCAGCAGCCCGTGGTTGCGCAGGATCACGGCCTTGTGCGGCCCGAGGGCGGTCGCGATCCGGCGGCCCTCCTCCTCGTCGACCACCACGCCCGTGTAGTCGTCGAAGAGCGCATGGTCCTCGTAGAAGGCGCAGACGTCCTGGGTGATCGGCTCCAGCAGCTCGCCGAGCGCGGACAGCGCCCTGCCGTACGTGGAGTGACTGTGGGCCGCGGCGACGACGTCGGGGCGGGCCTGGTGGACCTGTGAATGGATCGCGAACGCCGCCTGGTTGACGTGGTGGCGGCCCTCGACGACCTTGCCCTCGGCGTTCACCAGGATCAGGTCGCCGACCGTGATGAGCTTGAACGACATCCCGAACGGGTTGACCCAGAAGCAGTCGGTGAACTCCGGGTCGCGCGCGGTGATATGGCCCGCGACGCCCTCTTCGAATCCGAAGCGCCCGAAGAGCCGCAGCGCCGCCACGAGGCGCTCCTTGCGGTGGCGTCGTTCGGCCTCGACGGTCCCGTGCGTCGGCGGCATGGCGAAGTGCAGCTGGTCGGTGGGTATGGGGGTGGGCTCGGGCATCGCGGTTCTCCTCCTGGCACATGCGGCTCTTGGTGCGCGATGCGGAAGCTACCCTCCGGTACCGCAGGTAACCAGGGCCGCGACAGGCCCGGTTGGCGGCCGGCGGCATCATGTGGGCAGCACGTACCGCAGCATCGAGCACCGGGAACGGCACCAAAGGGGCGCGCCATGAGGGCGATATCGGTCAGCCAGGACATCAACGCCACACCGCAGCAGATCTTCGCCGTCCTCAGGGACCCGGCACGCCATGCCGAGCTGGACGGTTCGGGCATGCTGCGCGGCCGGCCCCAGGGCCCCTCGCCGCTGGGTCCCGGCGACCGGTTCAGCATGGGGATGGCGCAGGGGCGGATCGCGTACCGGTCGGTGAACGCCGTGGTGGAGTACGACCAGGACCGGCTGATCGCCTGGGAGACCTGGGGCGAGCTCCGCGGCCGCCGGCTGGTCGGCGGACAGCGCTGGCGCTACGAGCTGACGCCGCCGCAGGACGCCGCGTCCGGGGGCGCCACCCGGGTCACCCACACCTACGACTGGTCCCGCGCCCGCCTCCCCCGCCTCGTCGTCGAGCTGCCCGGCTACCCCCGGCGGATGGGCCCGGCGATGGCCAGGACACTGCAGCGGCTGGCGGCGGCCGTACGGGACTGAGCCGGCGGCCCTAGGGACGCGAGGGGGCGGGCCGGGCGGCGTCGACGTACCCCTGGGAACGACGACGCCGCCGCTCGAACGATCGAGCGACGGCGTGATCGGCGACCCCGGCGGAGATCAGCAGTGGATCACCGGGAGGTCGGAGAGGTCGGAGGGGAGGTCACTCCCACTCGATGGTGCCCGGCGGCTTGCTGGTCACGTCCAGCACCACGCGGTTGACGTCCGGGACCTCGTTGGTGATGCGGGTGGAGATGCGGGCCAGGACCTCGTAGGGCATACGCGTCCAGTCCGCGGTCATGGCGTCCTCGGAGGAGACCGGGCGCAGCACGATCGGGTGGCCGTACGTGCGGCCGTCGCCCTGGACGCCGACCGAGCGGACGTCGGCGAGCAGGACCACCGGGCACTGCCAGATCTCGCGGTCCAGGCCGGCCGCGGTCAGCTCCTCGCGGGCGATGGCGTCGGCCTCGCGCAGCAGGTCCAGGCGGTCCCTGGTGACCTCGCCGACGATGCGGATGCCGAGGCCCGGGCCGGGGAACGGCTGGCGGTGGACGATCTCGTCGGGCAGGCCGAGCTCGGTGCCGACCATCCGCACCTCGTCCTTGAACAGCTGGCGCAGCGGCTCGACGAGCTCGAACTCGATGTCGTCGGGGAGGCCGCCGACGTTGTGGTGCGACTTGATGTTGGCGGTGCCCGTGCCGCCGCCGGACTCGACGATGTCCGGGTAGAGCGTGCCCTGGACCAGGAACGCGACTTCCTCGCCCTCGGCGCCGGCCTCGGCCACCAGCTCGGCCTGGGCCTGCTCGAAGACCCGGATGAACTCCCGGCCGATGATCTTCCGCTTCTGCTCGGGGTCGCTGACCCCGGCCAGCGCGTTCAGGAAGCGCTCCTCGGCCTCGACGACCTTCAGCTGGACGCCGGTGGCGGCCACGAAGTCCTTCTCGACCTGCTCGGACTCACCCTTGCGCATCAGGCCGTGGTCGACGTAGACGCAGGTCAGCTGGTCGCCGATGGCCTTCTGGACGAGGGCGGCGGCGACCGCGGAGTCCACGCCGCCGGACAGCCCGCAGATCGCGCGCTTGGTGCCGACCTGTGCGCGGATCGCGGCGACCTGCTCCTCGACCACGCTGTGGGTGGTCCAGTTCGGCTCGATGCCCGCGCCGCGGTAGAGGAAGTGCTCCAGGACCTGCTGGCCGTGCGTGGAGTGCATGACCTCGGGGTGGTACTGGACGCCGTAGAGCCGCTTCTCGTCGTTCTCGAAGGCGGCGACCGGCACCACGTCCGTGGACGCGGTGACCGTGAAGCCCTCGGGGGCGGCGGAGCAGGCGTCGCCGTGCGACATCCACACCGACTGCTCGGCGGGGGTGCCCTCGAAGAGGGTGGAGGCGGCGCGGGAGACGGTCAGCGGGGTACGGCCGTACTCGCGGGCGCCGGTGTTGTCGACGGTGCCGCCGAGGGTGGTGGCCATGAGCTGGAAGCCGTAGCACATACCGAAGACCGGCACGCCGGCCTCGAAGAGCGCACGGTCGAGGGAGGGGGCGTCTTCGGCGTAGACCGAGGACGGGCCGCCGGAGAGGATGATCGCCTTCGGGTTCTTGGCGAGCATCTCGGCCACCGGCATGGTGGACGGCACGATCTCGCTGTAGACCCGGGCCTCACGGACACGGCGGGCGATGAGCTGGGCGTACTGTGCGCCGAAGTCGACTACGAGGACGACGTCCGGGGCAGCGGCAGGGGGCGCTGTGGGCACTTCGGCGGCCTTCCGGCGGTGTGGAGCGGGGTTGGACTTTCGATTCTAACGGGCTCATACTGAGCGCCATGTCCAAGCAGCTGACCTTCGTCTTTACCTATGGCACCGGCCCGTCCGGCTGCCATGGTCGTGCTGCTTGATCCACTGACGAGCAAACTTCCCAGGCGCCCCGGGCCGACAAGGTCCGGGGCGTCTGCGTCTGTCCGGACCGGTTGAACGGCCCCGGGGCCACTCACCCCAGGAGACACGGACATGAGCCCCCAGACCGCCGCCACCGCCCCCGCCGCCCCCGACACCGGTGCGCGCACCCCCGAGGCGGCCGGGATCATCACCGACGCCCGGCGCCGGATCGACGACCTCGACGGCCGGATCATCGGCCTCGTGCAGGAGCGCATGGCCGTCTCGGCCGTCATCCAGCGCGAGCGGATCACCTCCGGCGGGCGGCGGGTGAACCTCACCCGCGAGATGGAGATCCTCGCCCACTACCGCGACCAGCTCGGCAAGCCGGGCACGGCACTGGCGATGACCCTGCTGGAGCTGTCCCGGGGCCAGATCTGAGGCGCGCCGGGGCGGGGGCGCGCCGGGGGCCGGGCGTGCCCGCGCCGGGCGGTCCGGTGGCCGGTTCACGCCGTCGGCCCCGTGGCCGGTTCGCGCCGTCGGTCCAGGTGGCCGGTTTTGATCGGTGTTCGGTAGGTTTGGCGGGCGAGTGGAGTATGGGCGGGCGCACGGCAAGAGAGCGCGCGCCCGGCGCAGCTGCCGGATCTGAGTTCGGTTGCCGACTCACCCGTACGGCGCGTGACCGGCCGCCGCGGGGCTTCGTTGTTCCCGGTGCCACGCCAGCCAGGCGCGGCCTGCAGGACTACGCGTAGACGCCGCCCCACGGGCGGAAGACCGGAACGATGAGACATCGGCCGCTTGCCGCGGTCCGCGTCGTGGGACCTCGTTCCGGAGCCGTGGCCGGTCAGCAGGGGACAGCAGCCCGGTCACATCCGATGGGGTGGTCGGTCCTGGGGACGCCCGGGACCGACCGCATCCGGTCGAAACGGTTGCGCCAGGTGAGGCGTATCCAGGACGATGCTTGACGAACGACCTACCGCTCCCGGTACGTACGGACCTGTGCACCACCAATGGTCCGACCACCGGGGACGCGCACCATCAAGCACCACTTATGAGCCAGCGGCGCTACCCCCCCCAGCGCCGCCCGTCGGTGCCGGCGCTGCCCTGACGCCGGCACCGAAAGCCAAGGGCCCCGTGGCCGTCCGCACCCCCCTCGCGGACGGTATCCGGGGCCCTTCGCTATGCGGGGCGCGGGCAGGGCGCGCGAGTGCCGCCGGGCCGGCCGGTGCGACGGCTGTGTGTTTCCTGTGAGGCGGCTGTGAGGCATGTGATCGGCGTCACGGCGAAAATCTCGTTCAAGCGAACAACCTTTTTTGGCCATGACCGGTCATGTACGTGCAATCGCACGGCCACCCCGCGCCCCACCGCGACGGCCCGCCACCAACTTGTGCCCATCGAGGGCACTTTGGACCCCGAGAGGTCTTCTCGATGAAGCTTCGCCGTGCCTTGACGGCCGCCGCCACGACGGCTGTCATAGCCCCCGCCGCCCTGATGGCGGCCCCCGCCGCGTTCGCGACCGGTGCCGACACCGAGACCAGCGTGAGCGCCGAGCCGACACCGGGCGGCTCGGACCAGCCCGACGCCCCCACCACGCAGCCGGAGACCCCGGCCGCCGGCGAGGAGACCGCGCCGAGCGAGGACACCACGGCCGGCGACGGCACCGAGTCCGGTACGGAGACCGGCACCGGCGACGAGGTCGAGCCGACCGCCCCGGCCAGCCCGAGCGGCGACACCAAGCCCACCGGCTCCCCCGAGCCGTCCACCTCGGCCAAGCCCACCGCCAAGCCGACCGAGGACCCCGACGAGGACCCGACCTGCGCCAAGCAGTCGGAGGAGACCGCGATCAGCACCGAGCTGCGCGGCCTGCCCAGCAAGGTCGTGGCCGGCTCCGGCTGGAAGAACTTCACCTTCCGGGCCACCAACACCTCCGACAAGGCGATGAAGTCGGTCGACGCGTATGTCGCGCTGGGCGCCATCAGCACCGACACCATCGACGACGTCTCCAAGCTGCTGACCGTGCAGTGGTACGACGAGGACTCCCGCACCTGGGAGTCCATCACCGACGAGGACGGCTACTTCGCCTCCGTCGAGGGCCTGAAGCCCGGTGAGTACGCCGACGCCAAGCTGCGCCTGAAGGTCGACGCCAAGACCCCGGGCAGCTACGGCTTCGCGTTCACCATCGGCGCGTACCACAACGAGGACGACGTCTGCGGCTTCTCGGACGTCTCGCAGTACGACTTCGACGTCCTGGTCGCGGGCAGCAAGCCGGGCAGCGTGCCGCCGGCCAAGAGCAAGCCGGGCAAGCACAAGGGCAACAAGCCCGCCCCGCAGGGCGACCTGAAGGACCTCCCGGTCACCGGCAAGCTCGCCGAGACCGGCTCCTCCTCCGCCCTGCCGACCATCGCCCTGATCGGCGGGGTCGCCATGGCCATCGGCGCGGGCGCGGTCTTCGCCGTCCGCCGTCGCAAGACCTCCGGCGCCGCGGCCGCGTAAGCAGCGGCGGTAGCGGACGCGAGGGGCCGCACCCGGCGATCGGGTGCGGCCCCTCGTCGTCGGCGACGCCGATTTACGTCAGGGACCTACTTCTTCGGCGGCACCGTGGGCACGGCCAGGAACGGCAGGTCCAGCGCGCCGAAGGCCTTGGCGGGGACGGCGGGGCGGACCGGCTCGACGGGGGCCAGCCGCTGGTAGGCCCGGCCCGGCGCGGGGCGCGGGTCCGCCTCGCCCTTGTTGGGCCACAGGGACATCGCGCGTTCGGCCTGCGCGGTGATGGTCAGGGACGGATTGACGCCGAGGTTGGCGGAGACCGCCGCGCCGTCGACGACCGAGATGCCCGGATGGCCGTAGAGGCGGTGGTAGGGGTCGATGACGCCGGAGTCCGCCGAGTCGCCGATCGGGCAGCCGCCGAGGAAGTGCGCGGTGAGCGGGGTGCCCATCAGCTCCCCGACGTTGGAGCCCGCGAAGCCGTTGATCTCCTCGGCCAGCAGCGTCGCGGCCCGGGTGGCCTCGGGTATCTGGTTCGGGTTCGGGGCGCCGTGGCCCTGGCGCGCGGTGAGCAGGCCCTTGCCCAGGCCCTTCGGCTTCCGGTACGTCGTCAGGGAGTTGTCCAGGGACTGCATCACCAGGCCGATGATGGTCCGCTCCGACCAGCGGCGGTTGGACAGCGAGCGCAGTGCGAGGACGGGGTGGCGGGCCATGTTGCCCAGCCAGCCCGCGACCCGCCCGGCGGGCCGGTAGGGGACCTGGAGGATCGTCAGTCCCCCCATCGCGTTGGAGCCCTTGCCGTAGCGGACCGGCTCGATGTGGGTGTGGTCGTCGGGGTGGATCGACGAGGTGATCGCCACGCCCCTGGTGAAGTCGGCCTTCGCCGCGCCGTGCCGCCGCCGGTAGCGGCGGTCGTCGGTCTGCGCGCCCACCAGCGCCTCGGAGTTGGTGCGGGTGAGCGCGCCGAGCCGGCCGGAGAGGTACGGCAGCAGCCCGCTGTCCTTCATGCGGTGCAGCAGGGTCTGCGTGCCGTAGGTGCCGGCCGCGAGGACGACCCGGCGGGCCGTGAACGTCCGCGCCGTGCCTTTCTTCTTGTTGTCCGTCGGCAGCGTCTTGACGGCGAAGCCGCCACGGGAGTCCTCGGTGACGGCGACGACCGAGGTCATCGGGTGGATGACGGCCCCGGCCCGCTCGGCGAGGTAGAGGTAGTTCTCGTTGAGGGTGTTCTTCGCGCCGTGCCGGCAGCCCGTCATGCACTCGCCGCACTCGGTGCACGCCCTGCGGGAGGGCCCGGCGCCGCCGAAGTAGGGGTCGGCGACCTCCGCGCCGGGCTCGGCCCTCGCCTCCCCCGTCGCGTCGTGGCCGTCCCCGAAGAACACCCCGACCGGCGCCATGTGGAAGGAGTCGCCGACGCCCATCGCCTGCGCGGTCGCCTTCAGATGGACGTCGGACGGCGTCATCGTCGGGTTGAGCCGCACGCCCAGCATCCGCTGGGCCTGGTCGTAGTACGGCTTCAGCTCCGCCTGCCAGTCGGTGATGCCCTTCCACTGGGGGTCGTCGAAGAACGCCTTCGGCGGGACGTAGAGGGTGTTGGCGTAGTTGAGCGAACCGCCGCCGACCCCCGCGCCCGCCAGGACCATCACCTTGCCCAGGAGGTGGATGCGCTGGATGCCGTACAGGCCGAGCGCCGGGGCCCACAGGTACTTCTTCAGGTCCCAGGAGTTCTTCGGGAGCGTCTCGCGGGTGAAGCGGCGGCCGGCCTCCAGGACGCCGACCCGGTAGCCCTTCTCGGTCAGCCGCAGGGCCGACACCGAACCGCCGAAGCCGGAGCCGACGACGAGCACGTCGTAGTCGTAGCCGTCGGACGCCTCGGACGCCTTGCTCTCGTTCCGGGCAGAGTTCTCCTGGGGCACTGGCTCTCCCTGCTGGTTCGATGGGGTACCTCCCGGCCGAGCGGAGCCGAGAGTGGGGGAGGGTGGCTGGGCTACCGCGGGCCGTTCACCTCAGGCGCAGCGCCTTCATCGCGCGCAGGCTGCGGGTCATGAACCGGGCGTACTTCTCGTCGGTCATCCCGAAGGACGGCGCCAGCGGCATCAGCCTCTGGTGGGCGACGGTCTGGGCCTCGGTGTACTTGAGGATGCCCTCGGACCCGTGGCGCCGGCCCAGGCCGGAGTCGCCCATGCCGCCCATCGGGGACTGGACGCTGCCGTAGCCGGCGGCGTAGGACTCGTTGACGTTGACCGTGCCGGTGCGCAGCCGGGCGGCGACCGCGCGGCCGCGCCGGCCGTCCTTGGACCAGACGCTGGAATTGAGGCCGTACGGCGTGGCGTTGGCGAGCGCCACCGCCTCGTCCTCGTCGCTGAAGCGGTAGACGGAGACGACCGGGCCGAAGGTCTCCTCGCCGCAGACGGCCATCGGGGCCTGGACGCCGTCGAGGATGGTCGGCTCGTAGAAGAGCGGGCCGATGTCGGGGCGGGGGCGGCCGCCGGCGACCAGCACGGCGCCCTTGGCGACGGCCTCCTCGACATGGCGGGTGACGGTCTCCAGCTGGCGCTCGCCGACCAGCGAGCCCATGTCGGCTCCGTACGCCAGGGAGTTGCCCAGCCGCATCGCCTTGGTGCGGGCGGCGAAGCGCTGCAGGAAGTCGTCGGCGATGGACTCGTGGACGTACAGCCGCTCGATGGAGATGCACAGCTGGCCGGCGGAGGAGAAGCAGCCGCGGACGGCGCCGGCGGCGGCCTTGTCCACATCGGCGTCCTGCAGCACCAGCATGGCGTTCTTGCCGCCGAGTTCGAGGGAGACGCCGATCAGGCGGGCGGCGGCGCCCTGGGCGACCTCGCGGCCGGTCCGGGTCGAGCCGGTGAACGAGACGTAGTCGGCGTGCTCGACGACGGCGGGGCCGACCACCGGGCCCTCACCGATCACGACCTGCCAGACGTCTTCCGGCAGCCCGGCCTCGATGAGCTGCTCACGGGCCCACAGCGCGGTCAGCGCGGTCTCCGTGTCGGGCTTCATCACCACGGCGTTGCCCGCGACGAAGGCCGGCAGGGCGTCGCCGACGGAGAGTTCGAAGGGGTAGTTCCAGGGGGCGATCTGCCCGACGACGCCGCGGGGCTGGCGGAGTTCGGTGACCTTGGTGAGGGTCGGTACGACGCCGGTGTGGCCCTTGGGCCTGAGGTAGGCGGGGCCCTTGCGGCCGTAGTGGCGGGCGGCGACGGCGACCGCCTGCACCTCCTCGTGGGCGTGCAGCCGCGCCTTGCCGGTCTCCAGCTGGATCAGGTCGAGCACCTCGGCCTGGCGGCGCAGCACCAGGTCGTGGAAGCGCAGCAGGACCGCGGCGCGCTGCTTGAGGGGGACCTTGGCCCAGCGCTCCTGGGCGGCGCGGGCGCGCTCGAAGGCGGTGGCGACGTCCTCGGGGGTGGACTCCGGCAGGTCGGCCAGCTTTTCGCCGGTGAACGGGGTGTGGTTGGCCGTGCGCCCGCTGCCGATCACGGCGCGGGTGAGCCGGGCGGCGACCTCGGGGGTGACCACGTCCGCGGCGGTACGGACGCCGGCCGGAGCCGGCGCGACGGGGTTGCCTCCCCCGCCGGCGGTGGGAGCTTCGGCGGGGGCCCCGTCGGCGGCGGAGACGGGGGTCCCTCCCTCGCGAGCGGAGCCGAGCGTGGAGGATGTTCCGGTGTCCTGCGAGTCCGTCATGCGGGCGAGCGTATTCCTCCCCGGACGCTTTGTGTACCCGGCAGTAATAGGTTTTCACGCGGCGCCCACCATCGCGCCAGTGTTTGCTGGCCACAAGGGCGCTGGTCTGGGACGACCGGGAGCCTTGGCACCGCGTCCGCCGCCGGCGGGCCGTTTCGCCCGCGGTTACGCCCCGGACAGCCGGAACGCGTCGATCGCGGTGTCGAAGTGGCGTTTGGCCTCCGTGCGCGAGGCGACCGGTGAGGAGATCCAGACGTCGATCATCTTCCCGCCCTCGTCCCAGCTGAGGTCGTAGGTGTAGCGCGAGCCGCCGTCCGCCGCGCTGCCGTCCCAGACGAACTCCCACAGCCCGGCCTGCAGGCCGTTGTGGGTGGTCTCGGTGACCTGGCCCTGACGGTAGCCGCGGTAGTCGGCGGGGCCCCGCGCGTCCGCGGTGCGCATCGCGCCGATCGGCCCCTGCGGCACCTGCCGCTGGAGCTGGACGCCGATCCGGAACCGCTTGCCCTGGGAGTAGTAGTAGACCCGGTCGTTCTCGTAACTGCGGGTGAAGCCGTCCGGGACGGCGAGCGCGAAGCCGACCGGGTCGCGGACCAGGCGGTATCCGGCGGGGATCCGCTCGGTGGCGCCCGACGACGGCGCGGAGGTGACCGGGGCGGTGGGCGTCGGCGTGCCGGGCTTCTTCGTGGGCTTGTCGTGCGAGGCCTGCTGCGAGTGGCCGGGGCGGCCGGCCCGGCCGCCGCCGTCGCCGCCGGTGCCGGCCTGGTTCATCAGCAGGGCCGTGATGCCCGCGCCGGCGCCGCCGATCACCACCACCGCGAGCGCGAGGAGCAGCGCGGTGCGGGTGCGTCCGGTGTGCGGGCGGGCGGCGGCGGCCAGCGCCCGCTCGTCGAGCGCGTCGCGGATCGGCATGCCCGGCGTGCGGCCGCCCGTACGGCCGACGGGCGGTCCGGCACCGGCGGGCGTACGGCCCGGGCCGGGACCGGGCGAGGTGCGGGGCGTCGCAGCCAGGCCCAGGGGGTCCTCGCTGGGCGGGTGCTGGCCGGCGAGCCCGCCGTCGGGGCCGTCGTAGGAGGGGGCGTGCGCTCCCGGTCCGGGCAGCGGGGCCGCGACCGGGCCGGCGGCCATGGCCCCGGGGCCGCGACCGGGCCCGAAGCCCCCGAGCCCGCCCGCCCCGCGCCCGGGGACGCGGCCCGACTGCAGATAGCCGCGCAGCAGCTGCTCGGTCTCGGCCACGCCCAGCCGGCGCTCCGGATCGCGCTCCAGCAGGCCGCCGACGACGGTCTGCAACGGGCGGGCGGACTCCGGGAGTTCGATCTCGTCGTACACGACGGCGTGCAGCACGCCGCCCAGCGAGTCGCGCTGGAAGGGCGACTGGCCGCTGAGGGCGGCGCACAGCAGCACCCCGAGCGACCAGAGGTCGGCCTCGGGGCCGGCGCCGCGCCCGGCCATCCGCTCCGGCGCGGTGTACTCGGGCGAGCCGACGAAGCCGCCCGCGTCGGTCAGCGTGGCGACGCCGGGGACCTGCGCGATACCGAAGTCGGTGAGCACGACCCGGCCACTGCCCGACTCCATCAGGACGTTGGCGGGCTTGATGTCGCGGTGCAGCACCCCGCGGGTGTGCGCGGCACGCAGCGCACCCAGCAGCGCCACGGCGATCCGCGCCGCCTCACGCGGGGCGACCGGCCCGCCGCTGTGCAGCCGGTCGGCCAGCGACGCGCCCTCCACCAGCTCCATCACGATCCACGGCCGGCCGTCCTGCTCGACGACGTCATGGACGACGATCACATTGGGGTGCTTGATCTGGGCGACGGTGCGGGCCTCGCGCATCGCCCGCTCGCGCTGCACCCGGGCCTCGGGCCCGTCCGTCTCCTCGTCCAAGTGCAGCTCTTTGACCGCGACTTGACGCCCGAGCAATTCGTCGGTGGCCCGCCAGACCGTACCCATGCCGCCGCGGCCCAGCCGTATTCCCAGGCGGTACCGGCCACCGATCAGTCGGCCCTCGCCCCCGAAGATCCCCATGGCTCCATCTTGCCGCACCGCCGCCCGCCCGAGGGGGGCGGCACCCCACGCAAACGGCCTCACGGCCATGCCCTGCCGCTGACCTGGACCGCTGTGGTCCACTGCTCCTATGGAGGCAGTTGTCGCAAGCGTCGTGGCCGTACTCGGCACCCTGCTGGGTTCCGGCATCACCCACCTCTTCCAGGGCCGGGCGGCCGACCGCAGCGAGCGGTTCGCCCGCGCGGAGCGGCTGCGCCAGGAGCGCATCGACGCGTACTGCGCCTACGCCGGGGCGCTGCTGGATTACCGCCGGGTCCTCGTCCACCGCTGGTTCGTCCTCCACGAGGACGACCGCTGCGACGAGGACTCCCCGCAGCTGCGCGAGGAGGTGTACAAGACCCGCTACACGGCCCAAGAAGCCATGTTCCGGGCGCAGATGGTGACCGACGACCCCCGGATACTCGACCGCGCCGAGCAGGTGATGGCGGCGGTGACCGAGCTGCACTGGGTCGACGACCGGGAGGCCCTCACGGAGGCGCGGGCCACCACCCGCCAGGGCATACGGGACTTCCTCGCGGCAACGGCACACCAGGTGCGCTGAGCACACGAATCGCCCCGTCCGACACACGGGGTGGAACCTCCACCGGCTCTGTCACCGTCCTTGACACAGTGAGGCATCCGTACGGGACGGGCCGGTGCGGCGGCTGCGAGAGGCGGAGCGGGGGTCGGCCATGGTGATGCAGGACGGCGGAACGGTGGACGTCCGGCCGGGCACCGACCCCGGACGGGCCGCCCCCGAGCACCGCGGCGCCTACCTCGCGACCGGACTGTGCCTGGCGCTCTACGCCGGCACGCTGCTCGCCTGGATCGTCTACGGCATCGCCCAGGGCGACGGCACCGTCTTCGACTTCCTGGAGGGGCTGTTCAACCCGGGCGCCTCGCCCGTGTCCCAGGTGCTCGGCCCCTACGAGTGGTCCTTCACGGTCGTGTTCGCGGTGACCTCGGGGCTGGCCCTGGCGCAGCGGCGGGTGGCGCGCTCGGCCGCGCTGCTGTCCGGCGCGCTGCTGCTCGCCGTCTCCCTGCGGGAGGCCGTGGGCCTGTTCGACGCCGGCTACCGCACCCAGTACGCCCACGACGAGCTGGGCGGCTGGGCGCTGGCCACCCGCGGCCTGGGGCTGGTGGTGGCGCTGGTCGTGCTGGCGCTGCTGCTCCCGGCCGCGGAGGGAGGAGGCGGCGAGCGCCGGCGCACCGGCCTTGCGGCGTCCTGGCGCCGCTCCTCGCGCATCTGCGGCGTCCTGCTGCTGTTCATGGGCCTGGCCCGGCTCGGCTGGACCGTGCGGGCCCTGACGAGCAGTGGAACGGACGTGGTGCACTATCTGCGCGGCGCGGTCGACGGCTCCGTCCTGGGCACGCTGGATCTGGCGGCGTCCACCGAGTTCACCACCATCGCCTCGGTCATCACGCTGCTGGTCCTCGGGGCGCTGGCCCTGCGCGGGCGGCGCGACGTGCGCGGTGCGCTGCTGCTGTTCGCGGCGGTCGAGCTGTATCTGACCGTACGGACGGTGGTCTGGCTGACCGTGACCGACTTCTTCAACCGGTCCTTCGAGACGACCGAGGGGGCGCTGTCCATGGCGACCACGGCCTACGGACTGGCGGCGATGACGTCGGTGGTGGTGCTGGCGACCGGCCGCGGCTTCGGGCCGTACGGCGGAATGCTCGCGGAGGGCTTACGCACGGCGCGGACGGGGCGTTTCTAAGGCCCGTCGGGGAGAGCGGGCGGCGGAGCCCGGAGGGCCGTACGCCGGTCTTGGGCGGGCATTTGGGCGGTGCGGGGGAGATCCCCCTCCGAACCGCCCCCGCACGCCAAAGACGGCCGCCGCGTGTGGGGGTCGCGACGGCCGCCGATGTGAACTGCAACGCGTCCTGGGCTTGTGGCCTCTTCAGTGGTGCAGCATGTGGACCACTCTGCCTGTGGGGGGCTCCTCATGGCATCCTCCCGAGGTCGCGGGCTCACCCCCGCCGCTCGGCGGGGGTGGGGGTCCGTCGATGGGCGGGCCCGGGCGGGTGGGGTACGGAGCCGCGCAGCGACGGGCGGTTCCGCGGACTCGGATGGGTGTGAACCAGCAGGAATCAGAAAGGGGCGGCCGGTGATCCGTGTCGCTGTGGTGGACGACGAGCGGCTGGTCAGATCCGGACTGCGGATGATCCTGGGCACCGCCCCGGACATCGAGATGGTCGCGGACTGCGGAGGCGCACAGGCCGTGGAGACCGTGCTGCGCTGCGCGGCCGAGGTCGTACTGCTCGACATCCGGATGCCGGACGTCGACGGGCTGACCGTGCTGCGCCGGCTGCGCGCCGCCCCGAACCCCCCGGCCGTGGCGATGCTGACCACCTTCGACGCCCAGGAGTACCTGACCGCGGCGCTGCGCGAGGGCGCGGCCGGCTTCCTGCTCAAGGACTCCGACCCGGAGCAACTGCTGCGGGCCGTACGCACCCTGGCGGCGGGCGGCAGCGTGCTGGATCCGGGGGTGACGCGGGCGGTGATCGGCGGCTATCTGACCGCCGAGGACCAGGCCGCCGCGGCACGGGCGGTCAGCGGGCTGACGCCACGGGAGTCGCAGGTGCTCGCCCTGCTCGGCGAGGGGCTGGGCAACGCCCAGATAGCCGACCGGATGGGGCTGGCCCCCAGTACGGTCAAGGACCATGTACGGGCCCTGCTGGGCAAATTGGGCGGGATCAACCGCATACAGGCGGCGATCGTCGCCGACCGCGCGGGCCTGGTGAGCGGCGCTCCCCGGGGGGCGTGGTGAGCGCGGCGGGCGGCGGGCGGCTGCTCGCCCGGGGGACGGCGGCCTGGCGGGCGCTGTCAGGGGGCACGTGGGGGCGGCGGGCCCGCCCGGTCACCCTGGTGGTGGTGCCGGTCCTGCTGGCGATCGCCGACGCGGTGCTGGTCAACGGCCTGGAACTGGCCCTGGAGCTGGGCGTGTCGGTGGTGGCCGCGGCGGCCCTGCTGCTGCGCCACCGCTTCCCGCTGCCGGTCTTCCTGGTCACCCTTCCCGGCCTGTACATCGGCTACATCTGGTTCGCGCCGATGATCGCGCTCTACACGCTGTCCGCCCGGCGGCCCGGCCGGGCGCGGCTCGGGATCTGCGCGGTGCTGCTGATCGCCGCGCACTTCTTCCCGTATCCGATCTCCGACTTCGAGCTCACCGAGTACCGCGAGAACACCCTGGTGCTGATCGACGCCTGCGTCACCTCGGCCACACCGATCGCCCTGGGCCTGCTGGTGCGCACCCGCCGGGAACTCGCCTCCCGCGTCGAGGACCTGACCCGCAGCCTGCGCCGCGAGGACCGGCTGCTGGCGGACCGGGTCAAGACCACCGAACGGGCCCGGCTCGCCCGGGAGATGCACGACGTGGTCGCCCACCAGGTCAGCCTGATCAGCCTGCAGGCCGGGGCGGTGCAGGTCAGTACGGAGGACGAGGCGGCGCGCACAGGGGCCCGGACGATCCGGGAGCTGTCCGTGCGGACGCTGGAGGAGCTGCGGCACATGGTCGGCGTGCTGCGCGCGGACGGCGGTGTGGCGGCCGAGGCGCACGGTCTGGCGCCGCAGCCCGACCTGGAAGAGCTGCCGCGGCTGATCGAGATGAGCGCGCTGGACGTGACGTACGAGGGCGGTGTGGTGGCCGGGGCGAGCGGCGCGAAGACCGTGGAGCGGGCCGCCTTCCGTACGGTCCAGGAGGCGCTGACCAACGTGCGCAAGCATGCGCCGGGGGCGCGGGTGCGGGTCCGGGTCGACCCCGTGGAGGCCGTCGACGGGGGGCGTGGCGCCTCGGGCACGGCGGACGGGGAGGCCGGGGCGGACGCGGGCCGTACGGCGCCGGGGCTGCGGGTGGAGATCCGCAACGGGCCGCCGGACGCGACGGCGACGGTCCCCGCGCTTCCCGGGGGCGGCCATGGCCTGGTGGGGCTGCGCGAGCGGGCGCAGAGTCTGGGCGGGACGCTGGAGGCGCGCCACACCTCGGACGGCGGCTTCGTCGTACGGGCGGAGTTCCCCTACACGGCGGGGTGAGCCGGGCGGGGAGAAGCGTGGTGCGCGGGGCGCTGCGGGGCCGGGTGGCGCGGGCGGCCCGGTGGTGTCAGGCGGAGAGCGGTGCGGCGGCCTCGTCGACGGCGGTGTGCAGGTCCGGGTAGACCTCGAAGAGCCGGCGGACGCCGAGCGCGGCGAGCACCCGGTTGACGTGCGAGCCGTCGACGGCGCCCTGCGCGGGCAGGATCAGCCGCAGCCGCCCCTGACAGGAGCGCATGAGCCGGCGGGCGGCGATCAGCACGCCGACGCCGCTGGAATCGCAGAACCGGACCTCGGAGAGATCGAGTACGAGCGATCTCCGGCCCTCCGCCACCGCATCGTGCACATGCTGGCGCACCGCAGGCGACGTGACCAGGTCCATCTCGCCGGAGACCTGGAGTACGGCCCAGGGGCCCTGTGCGTCCTCTGCCACCTTCAACGACACGCGCTCGAAGCCTTTCGCTCGCTTTCGGACTGGATGTGTCCGGTTGCGTCCGAAACTCATCCTTCCCCGGCTCGACTGCCCGGCCTCGATGCCCTGAAACACTGACGAATCCTTGGCGCGTCCGCGGCGCAACAAGCCGTTGCCACCCAAGGCTATGCCCAGGAGGCGGGGGCAATTCGCCGGCACCTGATCACACCCGGATAACAGATCACCTCATACGAGCGTGAACGCTCCCCGATCGAGCGGGTTCCCGCACCGACGCCCAGCATCGCGCCACGCCGGGCGGCGGCCACCACCGGACGCGTCGGCCGCCGCCCGGCAAGGGCTCCGGCCGTCAGCTCTTACCACCCGCGTCCCCCTCAGGGTTCGGTTTGCCGCAAAGGAGCGTGCATTGTCGGACCCGCGCATTACATTCGATGACACGGCGAAATCTGTGACCGTGCACACAGATCTGGGCAAGAGGTGTGCAGGAGTGACGACTGAGGTGTGAGCCTGCAGGCGACGGGCAGGGATGGGGGTCCGATGGGACACGACGCGCCACCGCGGTGGGACAGGCGGATGCAGCAGCGGCTCGCCCGCGGCGAGGCGGCCGCGCTCGGCGAGCTCTACGACCGCTTCGCCTCGCTCGTGCACAGCCTCGCCTACCGCGTCCTGGACGACGAGGACGCCGCCGACCGCATCACCCGCGAAGTCTTCGGCTACGTCTGGGAGCACCCCGACACCTACGACCCCAAGCAGGGCCCGCTGCGCTCCTGGGTCGCCGGCATCACCCGCCATCAGGCCGTGGCACGGCTGCGCCAGACCGAGGCCGCCTCGGCGCGCGACGGCGGCGAGGACGCCCCCGCGCCCGCCGAGATAGAGCAGAAGATCCGCGACGCCTCCACGGCGGCCCGCGCCGACTACATCGTCACGTCCATGCCCGCGCCGCTGCGGGCGGCGCTGGAGCTGGCGTACTTCCAGCGCCGCGACTACCGCCAGACCGCCGCCGACCTCGGCGTCACCGAGGACGAGGCGCGCCGCCGGCTGCGCCTGGGCCTGCAGTTGCTGTCCACCGCCCACAACCACCAGGTCCTGCCGCCCGCCCACCGCACCACCTACGCGTCGAGCACGGTACGCGCCACGTCCGCCACACCCCGCCTGCCGCAGCCGCCGCACGCCCGGCACAGCGGCCCCGGCTCCGCTTCACCGCCCGGCCCGGGCCGCGGACGGGCACTGTGAACGGCCCCGGCGAGTGGGACGACCGCGAACTGCCCGGCGGCCCCGGTGAACGGCCGCGGATACCGGGACCGCGCGCCGCCGCCGAGGACCGCGGCCCACTCCCGGACCCGCCCGCCGCACCCGCCGGCGCTCCGGCGGGCGATCCCGGCGCGGGCGCCATCCCCCGCCAAGACTCCCCGCGCGCGAACTCCCCGCGCGAACCGGAAGCCGAGCCCGTGACCGACCCCGCCACCGCACCCGCCCCACTCCCCACACCGGCGCCCGCCCCGCCGCACCGCGTACTGAAGTCCCTGCTCGGCGCCTGGGCACTGGCGGCCTGCTCCCCCGAGGAGACCGCCGCCGTGGAGGCGCATCTGACCGACTGCGCCTCCTGCGCGGACGAGGCGCTGCGGCTGCGCGACGCCGTCGGACTGCTGCACCCGGCCGACAGCCTCGACCTGGATCCGCTGCTGCGCTCCCGGGTGCTGGAGGGCTGCCTGGGCCGCCGGCCGGCCCGTATCCCGGTGCCCGAGTGGGCGGTGCCCTATGACGCGGAGACCGCCAAACTGGACGCGCTGCTGCGCGACATGGGCGAGGCGGAGTGGCGCGCCCCGGTGCGGCTGCGCTGGTTCGAGGGCGAGCGCCCCGTAGAGCGGCAGACCACCGTGGCCGGTGTCATGGGGCATCTGATGGCGGTGGACGGCCTGGTCGCGACGGCGCTCGGCCTGCCCGACCCGCTCGGCACCGCCGCCCCGCCGGGCGCCCCGAACCCCCTCATCCGCACGGAGACGTTCTGGCGGGCCGCCGACACGGCCCAGAGCCCGCTGGCCACCCACGGACCGTGGCGCGACCAGAGCTACTCGCTGATAAGGCAGGTGTCGTTCGCCGGCGGCAAGGTCGCCGAACTCGCCGTGCCCTACGGCGACTTCCAGCTCGCGCTGCGCGACGCGTTTTTGGACCGCGCCTTCGAGTGCTGGGTGCACGCCGGCGACATCGCCGAGGCGGTGGACTATCCGTACGAGCCCCCGGCCGCCGGGCATCTGCACCGCATGGTCGACCTCGCCGCCCGGCTGCTGCCCAGCGCACTGGCCGACCGCCGTCGGGCCGGGCTCGCGTCGCCGCCGCAGCGGCTGGTCGAGGCGGGCGCCCCCGGCCGGACGCTCCATCTGGAGGTCGAGGGCAACGGCGGCGGGCACTGGTACATAGCGCTGGACTCACCGGCCGCCCTCGGCACACCGGACCACACCGTCGCACACATCGCCCTGGACAGCGACGAGTTCTGCCAGCTGGCCGCCGGCCACATCTCCCCCGAGGAGGCCGCCGCGGGCCAGTACGGCGAACGCGACGCGATCCGCGACGTCCTCTTCGCCACCGCGTCGCTGTCCCGCCTCTAGCGGGTGTCTCTTCGATCTCCGTGGGCCTGCCCCGTCGGACAGAGGCGCTGGGGCTCGCCGGTAGGGGCGGGTTGTCCGTAAGGGGGGTTGCCCGTAGGGGGCGGTCGAACATGTCCCGTAGGGGGTCCGAGGGCCCCCTCGGGGCCACAACGTGAGCGGTGTGGAGGGTATTCCGGCTGTTACGCGAAGACGACCGTGCGGCTGCCGTTCAGCAGCACCCGGTGCTCGCTGTGCCACTTCACCGCTCGCGCCAGCGCCTGGCACTCCACGTCCCGGCCGATCGCCACGAGCTGGTCCGGCGTGACCTCGTGGCCGACGCGCTCGACCTCCTGCTCGATGATCGGGCCCTCGTCGAGGTCCGCGGTCACGTAGTGCGCGGTGGCGCCGATGAGCTTCACGCCCCGGGCGTGGGCCTGGTGGTACGGCTTGGCGCCCTTGAAGCTCGGCAGGAAGGAGTGGTGGATGTTGATGATCCGGCCGGACAGCGCCTTGCACAGATCGTCGGAGAGCACCTGCATATAGCGGGCGAGGACCACCAGCTCGACGTTCTCCGCCTGCACCAGCTCCAGCAGCTGCGCCTCGGCCTGCGCCTTGGTGTCCCGGGTGACCGGAATGTGGTGGAAGGGAATGTCGTACGAGCCGACCAGCTCGGCGAAGTCCGTGTGGTTGGAGACCACGGCCGCGATCTCGATCGGCAGCGCGCCGATCCGGGAGCGGAAGAGCAGGTCGTTGAGGCAGTGCCCGAACTTGGACACCATCAGCACGACCCGCATCTTCTCGTCGGCCCGGTGGATCTGCCAGTCCATGCCGAAGGAGTCGCCCACCGCCGCGAAGCTGGCCCGCAGCTTCTCCACGCTCACCGACGCGTCCGCGCTGAAGTGGACGCGCATGAAGAACAGTCCGGTGTCGTGGTCGCCGAACTGCTGGCTGTCCTCGATGTTGCAGCCGGTGATGAAGAGATAGCTGGACACGGCGTGCACGATCCCCTGCTTGTCCGGGCAGGACAGCGTGAGGACGTACTGATCGTTCCGGCCGTGCTGACCGGACTGGGTGGGCTGCGACTCACTCATGCCGAAACCTCGCTGCACTCGGCCTCGCATACGCTCGACGCGCACCCTTCAATGACTCGCTCGCTTCGCTCTCTCATGACCTCATAGGGTCGCACACCCGCGGAGCAGGTCAGGCCGGGGCGTCCGCCTGACCGGTCATGATGGCCAGCACCTCCAGCGAGCGGGGCGCGGCGTCGGGGTCCTCGCCGTCCGCCGCCGCCAGCTGCACATGGGCCTCACGGGCCGCCCGTACGGCCTCCGGCCAGCCCTGGTGCGCCATGTACGCGGTCACCGGGGCGTCCGCGCCGACCTGGTGCATGATCCGCAGCACCCGCAGGACGGCGACGTCGACCAGCTGGGCCTCCTGGGCGTCACGGAAGATCGTGCCGATGTACTTGTCGGCGGACCAGTTGTCCAGCCAGGTGTCCTCGACGAGCCGGTAGACGGCGTCGGTGACATCCCCGTATCCGGGCCGGCCGGCCAGCCAGGTCTCCTGGTGGAACACGGGGTCGGAGAGCATGTGCAGCGCGGAGCGCACATTGCTGCGCCAGCGCCACCACGGCATGTCGTTGAGTGGCATGCCGCCCATGGTGGTCGAGCGGCGGCCGCGACGGGAAGACTTCTCCGAACCTTGCACAGTATTCGATCGTACGTTCTTCGCTGTTGATCTCCCGCGGCCCCCCGGAGTTCACCTCCACGTCACCACCCGTTGCCCTTTCGTCACTCGGACGTTCCTGCCGGGACGGAAGGCTGCGGTGCCATGACCGGACGGCGACGCTCCTCCTCCCGCCCCCTGCGCCACGCTCCCGCGGTCGCGATCGCTTCGGTGGTGGCAAGTACGGCGGCCATCGCGTCGTTACTCGCCGGCTGCGGCTCCCTCCCCGGATCGGGGGGTTCCGGGGAGAAGGAGCCGATCACGGTGATGACCTGGGCGCCCCAGGACACCAAGGCGACCAATATGCCGGGAATGCCGGCCATGGCGCAGGCGTACGCCCGCTGGGTCAACTCCCGCGGCGGCATCAGGGGACACCGTCTGCGGGTGCTGACCTGCAACGAGCGCAACGACTCGGTGGCCGCCGCGCAGTGCGCCCAACGGGCGGTGAGCCAGGGCGCGCTCGCCGTCGTCGGTTCCTACAGCCAGTTCGGCCGCCAGATCATGTCGCCACTGGAGGTCAAGGGAATCCCGTTCATCGGCGGCTACGGCGCCTCCGACGAGGAGTTCGAGAGCCCCCTGTCCTACCCCGTCAACGGCGGCCAGGCCTCCCTGCTCGCCGGCAACGGCCGCCAGCTGGCGGGCGACTGCCGGCACGTGGCGCTGGTCCGCCCCGACACCATCCAGGGCGACCAGATGCCCTCCCTGCTCAACTCCGGCCTACAGAGCGGCAGCCGGAAGCCGGCCAAGGACATCAAGGCACCCGAGGACGGCACCGACTACTCCGCGGAAGTGACCCGGGCCCTTGAGCAGGTGGGCGCGGACCCGGCCGTCTACGGCAGGGCGAAGGCGGGCGGCGAGGCGCCGGGCGCCTGTGTGGCGGCCGCGCTCGGCGACCACACGGACGCGTTCTTCGACTCCTTCCGCCGGCTCCAGGAGGACAGCCCCAAGGTCCGGGTCGCCTCCGTACTCGGCAGTGTCGGCCAGTCCCTGCTGAACCGTACGGGCGGTATGTCCGGGCCATTGGAGGGCGCCGACATCACCGGCTGGTACCCGGTCGCCGACGACCCCCGCTGGAACCCGATGCGCAAGGTGATCAACGACTTCGCCTTCGAGGACAACCGCGTCGACCCCGCCGACCAGGGCGTCCAGACGACCTGGATCGCCTACACCGTCCTGCGCGCCCTGATCGAGGAGCTCGACGACCAGGGCGTCGAGAACATCACCTCGCGCGGACTGCAGACGACGCTGGACCGCGGCGACCGCGCCGTCGACACCGGCGGCCTGACCCCCAAGCTGCGCTGGCGCGAGGACGACATGCTCGCCGTCCAGGACTTCCCGCGCATCGTGAACGCCATGGTGACCTACCAGGTCGTCCGCAACGGCGAACTGGTCGCCCAGCGGGGCGGCTTTGTGAACGTCACCAAGACGCTGGAGCGGCGGCAGACGGACGACTGACCGGCCGCCCGGGGAGGCGGAAACGCCCTGGGGCCCGGCCCACCGGACCGGCCCTCGCCCCGGGCGGCCGCTCAGAGCTGCTCGGGGCGGCGCTCCGTCAGGCCGTACTTCTGGGCGAGCGGGTTCCAGATCTGCGCGGCCTGCTTCTTGGCCGCGGTCGCCTGGCCGCTGGCGGCGTTGCCCTGGGCGGTCTGCCGGGTGACCCGGGCCTTGCCCTTGTGGCAGCCCTTCTTCCCGCCGACCTGGCCCGCCCAGGCCGCGTAGTGGTTGTCCGCGGAGGCCGAGGACTGCCAGGCCTTGGTGAGCGCCGCGGTCAGCTGCGCATGCTGGGGGATCTTGTCGACGGGCAGCTGCTGCAGCCGTTTGACCAGGTCGTTTCGCTGCCCGGCCGCGGCCCGCAGATCCTTCGCCGCGCCGGCGAGGTTGTCGCAGGACTTGATGCTGTTGACGGCGCCGATCACCGACGCGCGGCTGTTGTTGCTGTCGCCCAGCAACGCGTCCAGGCCCTTGGCCTGGGCCTCGGCCGGGTCGGTGGTCGGCTTCGGCTTCTCGTCCTTGGCGTCGGCGTCCTTGGCCGCGCTGCTCCCGGGGCCGGGCTTCTTCGCGGTGTCGTCGTCGCCGCCGCTCAGCGCCCAGCCGACGCCGAGGCCGGCGCCGGCGAGCGCCACCACGACGAGGCCGATGATCACGGCCGGGGCGAGGCGCCGCCGCCCGCCGCCGGCGTCGTCGTCATACGGGGCGGCCTGCTGGTCGTAGCCGCCACCGGGCGGGAACTGCTGGCCGTAGCCCTGGCCCGGCCCGCCGTACGGCGGCCGGCCCGGGTCCTCGAAGCGGGGCAGCTGCGCGGTGGAGTCCGGCGCGCCCGTCTGCTGGACGCCCGGCCCGTCGCGGAACAGGCCGTCGAACTCGGCGGGCGTGGCACGGTCGCCGGGCGCGCCCGGGCGGACGCCGTACGGCGCGCCCGGAGGCGGGGCCGGCGTGCCGGCGCCCACCGGGGCGATCAGCTGGGTGGCCTCGGAGTCGCCCGCGGCGCCGGGCATCGGCTGGGACTGCGGCATCGGCCGGCCCTGGGGGCCGCCCTGCGGCGGCTTGATGGCGCGCAGCATCGTGGTGGACTCGTCGGGCGTCTCGGGGCGCGCGGCCGCCTCGGGCGGCAGCGGCGCGGCACCCGGCCCGCCGGACCGTGCGTCGAAGGGGGGTATCAGCGTGGTCGCCTCCGCGTCGCCCGCGGCGGGCGGCAGCGGCGCGGCCTGCTGCGGCGTCGCCCGCACCAGCTCCCCCGTGGGGCCCGGCTGGGGCTGGGACGACATCTGGGGCTGCGACGGGGCCTGGGGCTGGTACGGAGCCTGAGGCGCCTGGCCGCCCTGCTGGCCGTACGGCAGGGGCGGTGCCTGCTGCCCCGGCACCTGCGGGGCCGGCGGCAGGGGCGGCATCGACGGCTGCCCCTGGGGCGGCGCCGGGAAGCCCTGGCCCCCCTGGGGCGGCGCCTGCGGCGGCATGGGGGCCTGCGGGGCCTGCGCCGGCGGCTGAGCGTAGCCCGGCTGCTGGCCGTACCCCTGCCCCTGGGCGGGCTGCTGCCCGTACGGCTCGGGGGCGGGGGCGGCCTGCTGACCGGGGCCCCAGGGCTGACCCCAGGGCTGGCCGGCCGGCGGCGCGGCCTGCTGGTCGGGCACCCACGGCTCACCGTTGGCGGGCAGCACAATGCCCTCTCGCGCGGGACCGGCCGCAGGATTCTGCGGGTCGTGGCCCTGTCCGCTCTGCGTCACCGTGACTCCTACCAACGTGCAGACCTACGGAATCGTCGGCTGCACGCTACCGGTTCGCAGCGACGTTCGACCACGCCCCCTGGTCACCGTGCGGATCCACCCCCTCTCCCGAGATCGTCCGCCCGCCGCCACGGGCCCGTCACGCCGCCGCGGCCCGCAGCTCCAGTCGCGCGCTGAACTCCCTGACGACCGGTTCGTCCCGATAAGGCTCCAAACGCAGCTGAAAGTCCTCCAGATACTCCGAGCCGCGGTCCGAGCGCAGCCCGCTCAGCAGCTCCACCGCCTGGGTACCCGTATGGCAGGCCTGCTCGACCTCGCGCTGCTGCACCTGGGCGCCGGCCAGCAGCAGCATGCCGATGGCACGGCGCCGCGCCCGGCCCTGAGGATGCCCGTTCAGCGCCTCCTGGGCGCGCTGGCCGGCGGGCCCGGGCTGCCCCAGGTCCCGGTGGCAGTGGGCGAGTTCGTCGGCCAGATACGCCTGGTCGAAGTGCGCGATCCACACCGGGTCGTCGCCCGCGTCGGTGGCCTGCTGGGCGCGCTCCATCGCGGCGACCGCCCGGCCCGCCACCACCTGGAAGGCCCGGCCGTCGCCCATCAGGGCGTGCCCGCGCGCCTCCGCCGCGCAGAACATCGCCTCGGTGCGCGGTGTGACGTGCCCGCGGGCGCCTTCCTGCGCGGCGCGCGCCAGTTGGGCGATCTCCCGTGAGTTGCCGAGCGAGGCGGCGAGATGGCTCATGCTCGCGGCGAGCACATAGCCGCCGTAGCCGCGGTCGCCGGCCGCCTGGGCCAGCCGCAGCGCCTGGATGTAGTAGCGCTGTGCGAGACCGGGCTGGCCGGTGTCGACGGCCATATAGCCGCCCAGCTCCGTCAACCGGGCCACCGCGGCGAACAGTTCCCGCCCGACGGACTCCCGGTAGGAACCGGCCAGCAACCCGGAGACGACACTGTTGAGGTAGTGCACGACGACCGGCCGGACGTGCCCGGCGCCGAAGCGGTGGTCGAGTTCGCTGAGCGCCGTGGTCATGGCGCGCACCGCCTCGACGTCCGAAACCCCGACCCGGGCCCCGGCGTTCCGGGCGACCTGGGTGTCCGCACCGGTGATCAGCCAGTCGCGGCTGGGCTCGACCAGCGCCGAGGCCGCGACCGTGGAGCCGCTGAGGAAGTCCCGTCGGCCGACATCGCTGCGCCACAGCTCGCAGACCTGCTCGATCGCTCCGAGGACGGTCGGCGAGAACTGCAGCCCCACCCCTGACGCGAGGTTCTTGCCGTCGGCCATCCCGATCTCGTCGATGGTGACCGTGCGGCCCAGCTTGCGGCCCAGTGCCTCCGCGATGACGGCCGGGGCGCGGCCGCGCGGCTGCTGCCCGCGCAGCCAACGGGCCACGGAGGTCTTGTCGTAGCGCAGGTCGAGACCGTGTTCCGCACCGCACATGTTGACGCGGCGGGCGAGCCCCGCGTTGGAACAGGCGGCTTCCTGAATGAGCGCCTGCAGCCGCTCATTGGGCTGCCGCGCGACGAGTGGCCTGGCGGCCATGCTTGTACCCCCTGGTTACTGCTGCGCGTTCGCCGTCGAACGCCGTTCCCCGTGATCGATGCCCCGCGAATATCCCGGATATCCGAGAGTTCCCGGATACGCGTGATGGGCGGGATCTGATGGATACACGCTTTGCAGCGGATGCCGGTTCATGAGCGGTTTGTGCAAGGTTCCGGGCATCCCGTGCGAAGCGCTGTTCACCGAATCCGGTCACACGCGTGGGTCACGCGACTGCTTTTGACGATCGGGGAATGGTGCGGCGGCGCTCGTGCGCAAAGAGCGGCACCGCCGTGCAGGGCCTCCCCCTCATACACCGCGGCCTGCCGCCGGGCGGCCTCTCCGCCCGTCACGCAGGTGGCTACCCGCTCACCGGGCCCCACCCGCACACGCGCCCCCACCGGTGCATCCATGCGCCCCACGTGCGAGAACGATGCGCCGGGCAGCTCATCCATTCAGCCGTAACCCTTGGTGACACGGAGAGTTGTCATATGCGTGGAAGAGACCATCGGAGTCACAGGAGCCTCGCAGATCCCCAAGCAGCGCGGCGAGCAGCTGCTCGAAACTGCGGTGCGTTACGCGGAAGAGCGGCATTGGGACGTGTTCCCCGGCGCATGGCTGGAGCACGACGGCGAGAGGCTGCGCTGCTCGTGCGAGGCCGGCGACTGCGCCGCGCCCGGCGCGCACCCCACCGCGCCCGGCTGGGCCGGGCTGGCCAGCGGCAGCGCGACGGCGGTCCGCCGCATGTGGAGCAAGCAGCCGCGGGCGTCGATCCTGCTGCCGACGGGCCGGGCGTTCGAGGCGCTCGACGTACCCGAGACCGCGGGCTGCCTGGCGCTGGCCCGTATGGAGCGGATGGGACTGACCCTCGGCCCGGTCACCCGCACCCCGGACCGCCGGATGCTCTTCCTCGTCCTGCCCGGTGCCGCGGTCAAGGTCCCCGCCCGGGTACGGGAGATCGGCTGGGCACCGGCCGGCCTCGACCTGATCTGCCGCGGCGAGGGCGAGTACATCGCCGCCCCGCCGACCCGGGTGGGCGCGCACGGCTCGGTGCAGTGGGCGCGCCGCCCCACCGCCACCAACCGCTGGCTGCCGGACGCGGACGAGCTGATCAGCCCGCTCGCGTACGCCTGCGCCCAGGACGCGGCGGCGGTCCGGGCGCGCTGACCCGCGTCCCGGCGCCGCCGCCCCCGGCCCCACGGCGCCCGCCTGTCGGTACCTGCTCGTATCGTGGGATGTCGGACGGGGGTCAGGACGGCCCCTGCGGGGACGTCGAAGGGCAGGACCGGTGGCCAACGAGCCGGAACACCACGAGGGGCGGGCCGCGACGGCACCGCCGCAGCACACATCGGCCGCCGCTTCGGGCGGGTCGGCCGCGGCGGGGGCCGCGGGCGGCCCGCCCGCAGTGCGTATCCAGGGGCTGTGGAAGAGGTTCGGCGAGCAGATCGCCGTCAACGGCATCGATCTGACGCTGCCCGCCGGCCGCTTCATCGGACTGGTCGGCCCCAACGGCGCGGGCAAGACCACCACCCTGTCCATGGTGACGGGCCTGCTGCGGCCGGACTCCGGGCAGGTCGAGATCGGCGGGCACGACGTCTGGCAGGACCCGGTCGCCGTCAAGTCCCGGATCGGTGTGCTGCCGGAGGGCCTGCGGCTCTTCGAGCGCCTCTCGGGGCGCGAACTGCTCGGCTACACCGGGCGGTTGCGCGGCCTGCCGGGCGACGAGGTCGACAAGCGGGCCGACCAGCTGCTGGACGTCCTGGACCTGTCCGGCTCCCAGCACAAGCTGGTGGTGGACTACTCCACCGGTATGCGCAAGAAGATCGGGCTGGCCGCGGCGCTGCTGCACAACCCCGAGATCCTCTTCCTCGACGAGCCCTTCGAGGGCGTCGACCCGGTGTCGGCGCAGACCATCCGCGGCGTACTGGAGCGCTACACCGCCTCCGGGGCGACGGTGATCTTCTCCAGCCATGTGATGGAGCTGGTCGAGTCGCTGTGCGACTGGGTCGCGGTGATGGCCGCCGGGCGGATCCGGGCGGACGGGCCGCTCGACGAGGTGCGCGGCGCGGCCCCCTCGCTTCAGGACGCCTTCCTCGAACTGGTCGGTGCGAACGACCGCGCCGCCGGGCAGAGCCTGGACTGGCTGGGCGGTGGCGGCGCCCGATGAGCACCGAATCCACCGCGGTGGCCGCGCGGCCGGCCGCCGCGCCGTCCCCGACCGCCGTCTTCGTACGGCTGAAGCTGTCGCTGCTGCGCAACGGGCTGCGCCAGTCGACCGGGCGCACGCTGGCGTACGTCGGATCCGTCCTCGTCGGCCTGCTGTTCGCCGCCGTCGTCGTGCTGGGGCTGACCGCGCTGCGCGGCAACGCCCACGTCGGAGCACTGGTCGTGCTGCTGACCGGCCTGCTCACGCTGGGCTGGGCGGTGATGCCGCTGTTCTTCCCCGCCTCCGACGAGACCTTGGACCCGACCCGGCTGGTCATGCTGCCGCTGCGGCCGCGCCCGCTGATCGTCTCGCTGCTGGTGGCCTCGCTCGTCGGGATCGGCCCGGTCGTCACCCTCGCGCTGGTGACCGGCGCGGTGATCGCGGTGGCCAAGGGAGCGGTCGGAGCGGTCGTCGGCGTCGTGGCCGTCGCCCTGGTGGTGCTGGTGTGCGTCTCGCTGGCGCGCGCGGTCGCCACGGCGTCGGTGCGGCTGCTGACCAGCCGCCGCGGCCGCGATCTCGCCGTCCTGAGCGGACTGTTCATCGCGATCGGCGCACAGGGCGTCAACATCGCCGCCCAGCGACTGGGCCGCCCCGACGGCCTGTCCGTACTGGAGCCGCTGGGCGATGTGCTGCGCTGGGTGCCGCCGGCCTCGGCCGTCAGCGCCGTCGAGGACGCCGGAAACGGCGCGTACGGGCGGGCGCTGGCCGGGCTGGCGCTGGCGGCGCTGGCACTGGCGGCACTGCTGTGGTGGTGGCAGCGCACCCTGACCGCCCTGATGACGTCGCCGGACTCCTCCACCCTCCAGGCGGTCGAGAAGGACAGCGCGCGCCGTTCCGGCACGGGCGAGCGGGGGCTCGCGCGGCTGCTGCCGGACGGCCGTACGGGCACGGTCATGCTCCGCACGCTGCGCTACGCCTGGCGCGACCCCAAGTCGAAGATGTCCTGGGCGACGTCGATCGGCGTCGGCCTGCTGGTGCCGATCGTCTCGTCCGTGCAGGGCAACGGCAGCATCTACACCGCGTTCTCGGCGTCCGCGCTGCTCGGGATGCAGATGTACAACCAGTTCGGGCAGGACACCTCGGCGTTCTGGATGGTCGCCTCGACGATCGCCACGCGGCGGGACGCCTATCAGGAGTTGCGGGCCCGTGCACTGGCGCTGGCAATGGTGGCCGTCCCGTACGTCACGCTGGTCGTCGTCGGCTCCGCGGCACTCATCGGGCCGTGGTCGGACTTCGTGGAGGTCTACGGGCTCTCGCTGGCCGTGCTGGGCGCCCTGATGGCCACCGGCGCGCTGTCGTCGGCACTCTTCCCGTACTCGATCCCCTCGGAGGGCAACAAGAACGTCGCTCCCGGGCAGGGCGCCATCGCGTGGTTCAGCCTCTTCGGCGGCGTACTGGTGGGCGCGGTGCTGTGCTCGCCGCTGCTGGCGCTGACGATCTGGCTGCACGTCGCGGACCTGCACGCGCTGCTGTGGGTCCTGCTGCCGGTCGGTGCGGTCTACGGCGCGGTGATCGCCGAGCTGGGCCTGCGGGTGGCGGCACCCCGCGTGGCCCGTCGGCTGCCGGAGATCCTGGGGGCGGTCAGCAAGGGGTGAGCCGGTGAGCCCCTAGGTCGTGTCCGCAAGGTCCCGTCGTCCGCCCGTAGGGCGGGGCCTGCGGCGTCTGGTGCGTGCGATCGCAAGGCGGAGGGTCGTCCTCGTAGTGGGTCTACGTGGACGAT
>NZ_JBVIRA010000019.1:149341-196096 GCF_055576575.1 Streptomyces sp. NPDC033270 | reverse complement strand
GGGGGGGGGGGGGGGGGGGGGGGCGGGGAGGGGGGGGGGGGGGGGGGGGGGGGGGTGGGGTGTCCCCCCCCCCCCCCCCCCCCCCCCCACTGCGTTGTTCGGGCCCGGGGGGCCGTTGTGAAGCCCCAGGGGGGCAGGTAAGGTAAGGGTAACCTCACTCAAGATCAGCTGATCTGGTCGATGAGTCGTCCCCGAGAACCCCCAGGGAGGTGAGCCCGCGTGTACGTCTGCTCCTGCTTCGGGATCACCGAGCAGCAGGTTCGCGAGCACGCGGACACCGGCGCCTGCACGCCCCGCCAGATCGCCTCCGCCTGCAAGGCCGGCACCGACTGCGGCAGCTGCGTACGGCGCATCCAGGCCCTGCTCGGCAGGGGCGACTGCCCGCGCCGGGAACTCATCGACAGCGGCGCGTCCGACCCGCTGGCCCCGGAGGACCGCACGCCCGGGCCGCAGCGGGGCGCGGGGGTGGGCGCAGTGGTGCCCGTGGCGCTCTCGGAGGCCGCGTAGTCCCCAGGGCCGTCCGGGCTCCCGCCATCGCGCCGCCCGCTCAGCTCGGCTGCTCGATCACCTGGGCGATGTAGAGCGCCTCCCCGAGCTTCTCGACGAGCTCCAGCTGCGTGTCGAGATAGTCGATGTGGTGCTCCTCGTCCGCGAGGATCTCCTCGAAGATGTTCGCCGAGGTGATGTCGCCCTTGTTGCGCATCAGCTCGATACCGCGCTTGAGCCGGTCGATCGCCTCGACCTCGATCTGCCGGTCGGCCTGGAACATCTCGGTGACCGACTGGCCGACCCGGACATGGAACAGCCGCTGGTAATTCGGCAGACCGTCGAGGAACAGAATCCGGTCGGTCAGCACCTCCGCGTGCTTCATCTCGTCGAAGGACTCGGAACGCGTGTATTTCGCGAGCTTTGTCCAGCCGAAGTTCTCCTGCATCTTGGCATGCAGGAAGTACTGGTTGATCGCGGTCAGCTCGGCGGTCAGCTGCTCGTTGAGGAATTCGATGACCTCGGGGTCGCCCTGCATGGCTGCGGGCTCCTTCCACGCGAGAACTGGGCAGGTGCCGCGCATCCTCGCACCGCACGGAGGGGGCGTCCAGTAAGTTCACGCTTAGTACGAGTTGCCCGAATCCCTCCCTCCCTGGTCATCGGCACCCCTTCCGGTCTGACAACATGGAGGGCATGGGTCAGCCGGAAAGCCGCGAAGAGGAGCCTGTTCAGCTGCCTCCCGGGCAGCGGCTGCAGCGGGGCTGGCCGGTGACGCACTACGGACCGGTCCCGAAGTTCCGCCCCGAACGCTGGGAGTTCCGGGCTTTCGGCGCCACCGCGGACGGCGCGAAGCACTGCTGGTCGCACGAGGAATTCACGGCGCTGCCCTACGCCACGGTCGTGGCCGATATGCACTGCGTGACGAAATTCAGCATGCTGGGAGCCGAATGGGGCGGCGTGCTCACGAAGACCCTTCTGGACCTTGCACCGCCCGCGCCGGATGTCACCCATGTGATGGTGTGGGCCGAGTACGGCTTCAGCTCGAATCTGCGGCTGGAGGATTTCGCCGCGGAGAAGTGTATCTTCGCCACACACCGCTCCGGTGAACTGCTCACCGCCGAGCACGGCTTCCCGGTCCGCCTGATCGTTCCGCATCTCTATGCCTGGAAAGGCCCCAAGTGGGTCCGCGGCATCGAATACATGCGGGCCGACCGCCGCGGCTTCTGGGAGGAGCGCGGCTACCACAACCTGGGCGACCCGTGGCGCGAGCAGCGCTACTCGTACCAGGAAGAGCCCGGGGACGGGCCCGAGCTCTGACGCCCGGCGCCCCGGGCACCTCCGCGTACGTTCCTAGTACGGCCGCACGTTCCTAGTACGGCCGCAGCCCCTTGAGGCGGGCGACATCGGCCGCATGCCCCTCCTTGCCGCCCGGGGTCTCCACGACCAGCGGCACCCCGGCGGTCGAGGGATGGGTGAACAGCTCCGCGAACGGCTCCGCGCCGATGTGACCCGCGCCGATGTTCTCGTGCCGGTCCTTGTGCGCGCCCACCACGTCCTTGGAGTCATTGGCGTGGATCAGCTTCAGCCGGCCCTCGCCGGTGACCTCCACCAGCTCGTCCAGCAGCGCCTTCGTCCCGCCCGGCGCCGCCATGTCGTGCCCGGCCGCGAAGGCATGGCAGGTGTCGAGGCAGACGCCCAGCTTCGGGTGCCGGTCCAGCGCGTCGAAGTACGGCCCCAGGTCCTCGGCCCTGGAGCACAGCGAGGCGCCCTGCCCGGCCGTCGGCTCCAGCAGCAGCCACGGGTCGTCGGGGTGCGTCAGCTCGTCGAGCAGCGGCCGCATCTGCTCCCTGACCTGCGCCATCGCCGCCTCGCGGGGCCGCCCGCCGGTCGCCGAGCCGGTGTGCACGACCACCCCCAGCGCGCCGATCTCCCGGCCGCGCCGCAGCGAATGGCGCAGCGACGCCACGGACCGCTCGACCGTCGCCTCGGTGTGCGAACCGAAGTTGATCAGATACGGCGCATGCACATACACCGGCATTCCCTGCAGCGCGCAGGCCGCACGGAACGCCTCGTCCTGTTCGGGACTGCCGGGCAGCGTCGCCCAGCCGCGCGGATTGGCCACGAAGACCTGCACGACCTCGTCACCCATCTCACGGGCGTACGGAATGCCGGTCTTCGCCAGGCCGCCGGCCACCGGCACATGGCCGCCGACCGGATTACGGGCACGGGCGCGCTGCTCGGCGCCTTCGGGGGAGGGGGATCTGCTCACCCTCCCAGGGTGCCAGGTGCCCGCGGCCGCCCTACAGCGCACCCTTCAGCTTGATGGTGATCGTGCCGCCCTTCGGAGCCTTCTCACCGGGCTCGACGGACTGGGTGTCGACCTCGTCCTGCGGGAACAGGAACGGCTTCTTCACCTCGACCCGGAAGCCGTGCGCGGTCAGCTCCTTCTTGGCGTCCGCCTCGCTCATGCCGGTGACATCCGGGACGGTGACCATCTCGGGGCCCTTGGAGAGCGTGAGGGTGACCGTCTCGCCCTTGCCGAGCGGTTCGCCCACACCCGGCGTCTGCCGGGCGACGGTGCCCTTGTCCTGCGGGGAGAACACCCGCTCCTCGGCGATGCGCACCTGCAGGCCCGCCGCGCGCAGCGTGGCCTCGGCCTCCGCGCGGTCACTGCCGAGCACACCGGGCACATCGATCCGGGCGCCCCGGCTGACGATCAGCGCCACCGCCGTGTCGGGCCGCCGCTTGGTGCCCGCGGCCGGGTCCGTGCGGATCACCGATCCCGGGGCGACCTCCTTGTCGAAGTCACGGGTCTGGGTGCTCGGGATCAGACCGAGGTCGCGCAGCTTGCGCTTGGCGTCCGCGACCGGGGTCCCCGACAGATCCGGGATCGTGACGATGTTCGGGCCGCGGGAGACGGTGAGGGTGACCGTGCCCGTGCCGCGGATCCGCTTGCCGTTCGCCGGGTCCGTCTTCATGACGTGGCCGCGCTCCACATTGGAGCTGAAGCCACGGACGACCTTGACCCCCAGCCCCGCGTCCCGCAGCGTCTTGACGGCCTTGTCCTGCGGCATGTCCAGCACCGCGGGGACGGTGGTGAACTGGCCCGAGTTGATGTACCAGACGCCGGTGCCGACGCCGAGGAGCAGCAGCACGGCCGCGATGACGGTGGCGAGCCGCCGTCGCCGCAGCAGCCCGCCGCGGGGCGCGGCGGGGGCGGCCGGCACCGGCCGCAGCCGGGTCGTCTGCTCCGCCGGCGGCACCTCCAGGCGGCTGGTGCGGTTCAGCTGGGCCTCGTCCGTCCCGGGCAGCGGCAGCTGCACACCGCCGGGCCGCGGCAGCACGTCCGTACGCTCCGCGCCGTCGTCCGCCCCGGTGCCGCCCTCGGGCACCTCCTTGGCCTGCGGCGGCACGACGTCCAGCTGCTCGTCGGTCAGCCCCGCCCGGGCCTCCCGCGTCCGCGACAGCAGCGCCACCGCGTCCTGCGCGCGCTGCTGCGGATCGCGGGCGGTGGCCAGCGCGACCAGCGCGTCCAGCCCCGGCGCGAGCCCGGGGACCAGCTGGGACGGCGGCAGTACGTCCTCGTGCAGATGCTGGTAGAGCACCTGCGCGACCGAGCCGCCGGTATGCGGTTTGCCGCCGGTCAGCATCTCGTAGAGCACCACGCCACAGGCGTAGACGTCGACCCGGGCGTCCGCGGTGCCGTGCTCCAGCTGCTCGGGCGCCAGATACGACACGGTCCCCAGGAGCGACCCCGTCGAGGCGGTGGTGTTGGTGTCCACCGCCCGCACCAGACCGAAGTCGGCGACCTTGACCCGGCCGTCGTCGCCGATCAGGACGTTCTCCGGCTTCATGTCGCGGTGCACCAGCCCGGCGCGGTGCGCGGCCCCCAGGGCGGCCAGGATCGGCTCCAGGATGTCCAGCGCGGCCCGCGGCTGCAGGGCGCCGCGCTCGCGCAGCACATCGCGCAGGGTGCAGCCGGCGACGTACTCCATGGCCAGATAGACGTACGTACCGTCGGTGCCCTGGTCGAAGACGCCCACCACGTTCGGGTGCGACAGCCGGGCCACCGACTTCGCCTCACGGATGAAGCGCTCCACGAACGCCCCGTCGGCCGCGAGGCTCGGATGCATCACCTTCAGCGCGAGCACCCGGTCGAGGCGGGTGTCCACCGCCCGGTAGACCGTGGCCATACCGCCGGCGGCGATGCGTGCCTGGACGCGGTAGCGGCCGTCGAGCAGCTGGCCCACGAGCGGGTCTTGGAGCGTCGTATCCACGGCAGACGAGTCTACGGGTCCGCTGCGCTTGGCCCGCCTCCCACGTTGTCGGCTTTCCCGCCGTGGGGGTTTCGCTTTTTCGCCTGCGGTGCCTCCGCTGCGCTTTGCTGCGGCCGACTTGTCTGGCTTTCTCGCCGTGGCGCCTGCGGCGGGCGGTGCCGCTGCGCGGGGCGTTTACGGCAGCGGGTGCGCCCCTCCGGACTCCGTCCTGCGGTCCGCCCCCTCCCGTGAGTGGGGGGAGAGGAGACCCGGTGGGGCACCCGTAAGCCCCCGTGTGCAGGAAGTCGAGCGAGGGGGCCCGCCCCCACCGGCCTGTTTTCCCACCCACCCACGGGAGGGGACAGACCGTAGGACGGAGTCCGTAGGGCTGTCACCGCACCCGACAAACAACCGCCCGCCGCAGGCGACACGGCGAACAACCCCCACGGCGGGAAAGCCGAAAACGTGGGAAGCCAGCCAAGCGCAGCGGACGGGCTAGAAGGCCGGCCGTTCCGGATCCAGTTCCGCCACACCCCCCGTAGGGGAGGACGCCAGCGCGAAGTGCCGACGCGGGATCCGGCCCGCCCTATGGGCCAGCCGGCCCGAGGCCACTGCGTGGCGCATCGCCTCGGCCATCAGTTCCGGCTCCTGGGCGCGGGTCACCGCGGAGGCCAGCATCACCGCCGCGCAGCCCAGCTCCATGGCGAGGGCGGCGTCCGAGGCGGTGCCCGCGCCGGCGTCCAGGATCACCGGGACGCCGGCCCGTTCGGTGATCAGCTGGAAGTTGTGCGGGTTGCGGATGCCCAGGCCGGAGCCGATCGGCGAGCCCAGCGGCATGATCGCGGCGCAGCCCACGTCCTCCAGTTTGCGGGCCAGCACCGGATCGTCGTTCGTATAGGGCAGCACGGTGAAACCGTCGTCCACCAGGGTCTCGGCGGCGTCCAGCAACTCGATCGGATCGGGCAGCAGGGTGCGCTCGTCGGCGACGACCTCCAGCTTGACCCAGTCGGTGCCGAGCGCCTCCCGGGCGAGCCGGGCGGTGAGCACCGCCTCGCCCGCGGTGAAGCAGCCCGCCGTATTGGGCAGCACCCGGATCTTGTGCCGTTCCAGTACGGACAGCACCGAGCCCTGCACGGTCGGGTCCAGCCGCCGCATGGCGACCGTCGTCAGCTCCGTACCGGAGGCGAGCAGCGCGCGCTCCAGGACGTCGAGGCTGGGCGCCCCGCCGGTCCCCATGATCAGGCGGGAGCGGAAGGTGGTGCCGGCGAGGGTGAGGGGGTCGGGGCCGGTGGCGGACGGGGCGGGGGCCGCCCCTGGGGACACTGCGGTATCGGTCATGTCTGCGGATCAGCCTCCCTGGACCGCGGTGAGCACCTCGACGCGGTCGCCTTCGGCGAGCGGGGTGGTGGGCCACTGGGTGCGCGGCACCACGACTTCGTTGAGCGCCGCGGCCACCCCGGTGGGCGCCGCGGACAGGGTCGCGACGAGCCGGTCGAGGGTGAGCCCGCCGGGGATCTCGCGGGCCTCGCCGTTGACCGACACGGACACACTGGCGCTGCTCATACGGGCTGCTCCTCCAGGAAGCGGGCGTGCGCGGCCCCCGGGCCGGCGAGGGGTGTCCCCCCACGGCAGAAGCGCGCGGGGGTGAAGGGAAGGGCCTCGTCGGGGAGGTTCCCGGTGGCCAGCACCTCGGCCATCACGTCACCGGTGACCGGCGTCAGCAGGACCCCGTTGCGGAAGTGGCCGGTGGCCAGGTGGAGGCCGGGCAGAGCGGTCGGCCCGAGGAGCGGCGCGTTGTCGGGGGAGGTGGGGCGCAGCCCGGCGCTGCTCTCCACCAGCGGCAGCTCGGTGATGCCGGGGACCAGCTCGTGGGCGTCCCGCAGCAGCTCGTAGACCCCGCCCGCGGTGACGGTGGTGTCCCAGCCCAGCTCCTCCATGGTGGCGCCGACGACCAGCTCGCCGTTCTCCCGCGGCACCAGGTAGAGGGGGTTGCCGCGGACGACGGCCCGTACGGTGCGCGACAGGAAGGCCGGGGACCCGGCGGGCACGTCCGGCAGCCGCAGCCGGAGCACCTGCCCCTTGACCGGCCGGACCGGCGGCAGCACCTCCTCGGGGACCCCGGCCAGGCGGCCGATGTGGCTGCCCGCCGCGAGCACGGTCTGACCGGCCGACAGTCGTGTGCCGTCGGCGAGTTCGGCGCCCGAGGCGCGGCCGCCGTCGAAGGTCAGCCGCTCGACCCGGCTCCGGTGGAGGACCACCCCGGCCCGTTCGCAGGCCACCAGCAGGGCGCTCGCCAGCCGCCGCGGATCGACCTGGTGGTCGCCGTCGACCCGCAGGCCGCCGCGTACGCCGGGTGCCAGCATCGGCTCCAGGCGGCGGCACTCGCGGCCCGTGAGCCACTGTGAGTCCAGGCCCGAGCGGATCTGCAGGGCGTGCAGTTCGCGCAGGTGGGCGCGGTCGTCGGCGTCCAGCGCGACGGCCAGGGTGCCGCACCGCCGGTAGCCGATCGACGTCCCGGCCGCCTCCTCCAGCTCCTCGGTGAACCGCGGGTAGCGCCGCGCCGAGTCGAGATTGAGGGCCAGCAGGGTCTGCTCGCCGTAGTGGAGCTCGGTGACCGCGGCCAGCATTCCGGCCGCGACGTGGGCCGCGCCGCCACCGGGCGCCGGGTCGGCCACCGTGACGGTCAGCCCGCGGCCGGCCGCCCGCCAGGCGGTGACCAGGCCGATGATGCCGCCCCCGATGACGAGCACATCAGGGTGCCCGGTGACTGGTTTCGATGGTGTGGCAGATGGATGCATGGGCGTCCAGCCCCTCCCTTCGCCGGCATGACCCGGATCAGGTTCGTACGGTCGGAGGCCGGCCAGCCTCCCTCTCAGCCCGGTGCGTCCGGGCTCCCGCGAGTGCGTGTAGCCGCCACCCTAGTACGGGGCGCGAGCCCGGGTAAGGGAACGGTCGGTGTACGCGGGGGCCGCCGCCGTCGGGGGAGCGGCACCGGTGGCGCGTGCGCGGGCCTGCCGTCCCCGGAGCCCGCGGGGCGGGGCGCAGCCCCCGGGGGCGCGGTCATGACGCTGTGTCAGAGATCTCGTCGCGCGGTGCTGCGAGCGGCGTCGCACACCGTCCTAGAGTGATCGGGTGAGCGAGCAGAGCACATCCTCCCAGTCTCCCGGCCACCCGCCGCGCGTCGTGATCGTCGGCGCCGGAATCGCGGGCGTGCAGACCGCGGTCGCCCTGCGCGAACAGGGGTGGCGCGGCGCGATCACGCTGCTCGGTGACGAGCCCCACCAGCCCTACGACCGCCCCCCGCTGTCCAAGGCGGTGCTGCTGGGCAAGGCGGACGGCTCCGCCTTCGACGTGGACTTCGCCGCGCTCGACATCGAGCTCCACCTCGACCGCCGGGTCACGGCCCTGGTGCCGGACGCCCACCAGGTCGAGACGGCCCGGGGCCCGATCGCCTACGACTACGCGGTGATCGCGACCGGTGCCGACCCGATCACGCTGCCCGGCAGCCAGGGCCTGCCCGGCGTCCACCTGCTGCGCACCCTCGACGACGCCGAGCGGCTGCGCCCGGTGCTCGCCGCCCAGCACGAGATCGTGGTCGTCGGGGCGGGCTGGATCGGCGCCGAGTTCGCCACCGCGGCCCGCGAGGCGGGCTGCGCGGTCACCGTCGTCGAGGCCGCCGACCGCCCGCTGGCCGGTGCGCTGCCCGCCGAGGTCGCCGCCCATATGGCCGGCTGGTACGCGGACGCCGGCGCCGAGCTGCGTACCGGCGCCCGGGTCGCGGCCGTCGCCCCCGGCATGGTCACCTTCGAGGACGGCGCCACGCTGCCCGCCGACGCCGTGGTCGTCGGGATCGGGGCCCGGCCCGCCACCGCCTGGCTGGCCGGCTCCGGCGTCGAGGTGTCCTCCGAGGACGGCTCCGTGCTCGCCGACGACCGGCTGCGCACCTCCGTGCCCGATGTGTACGCGGTCGGCGACTGCGCCTCCTTCCCGTCGGCCCGCTACGGCAGCCGGCTGCTGATCCACCACTGGGACAACGCCCTCCAGGGCCCCCGTACGGTCGCCGAGAACATCGCCCGCGGGGAGGCGGAGGGGATGGTCTACGACCCCGTCCCGTACTTCTGGTCCGAGCAGTTCGGCCGGTTCGTGCAGTACGCGGGCCATCACGGGGAAGCCGACGAGCTGGTCTGGCGCGGTGACCCGACCCAGGCCGCCTGGTCGGTGATCTGGCTGCGGGGCGGACGGCTCGTGGCGCTGCTGGCCGTGGGACGGCCGCGGGACCTCGCCCAGGGGCGCAAGCTCATCGAGCGGGGCGTGACCCTCGACCGGGACCGGGCCGCGAACGCCGCCGTGCCGCTGAAGGCCGCGGCGCAGTAGGGCGGAGCCGGGCTGCAGAAGGGCGGAGCCGGGCTCCGGTCCGCCGGACGGGTGCGGCGGGCGCGGCGGCGCGCCGACGGGCCCGACGGCAGGTGGGCCGACGGCCGTGTCGACAGGCGTGTCGTCACCCTCCGGTGTGCCGGAGGCCCCTGATGGCGATGCCCGGCTACCGACTGTCAGTGCGAGGTGGCAGGCTTGTCCTGTGACCGAGATTGACGCAAACATCGATGGACTCGTCCCCGCCTGGCTCACCCTCCCCGACATCGCCGAAAAGCTCGGCGTCGAGGTGACCCGTGTCCGACAGCTGGTCAAGGAGGGCCAGCTGATCGCGGTGCGCCGCGGCGAGAACAGGGTGCTGCAGGTACCCGCCGATTTCATCCAGGACGACAAGGTGGTCAAGGGCCTCGTCGGCACGCTCACGCTCCTCAAGGACGACGGCTTCACCGACGAGGAGATGCTGGAGTGGCTGTTCACCGCGGATGAGACCCTCCCCGGAACTCCGGCGCAGGCGCTGCGCGAGAATCGCGGCACGGAGGTGAAGCGCCGGGCCCAGGCGCTCGCCGTCTGACGCGCCCGGCGCTCGTCAGCAACCGCACCAGCATCCGTAACCACATCTACGGGGTGTACGGGCCGGAAGGTCCGGCCCGTACACCCCCGACCTGGGGGGAAGCCGCCCGATGACCACCGCACGACAGGCCCTGTCCGACGCCCGGCTCTACCTCTGCACGGACGCCCGCAGGGCCCAGGGCGACCTTCCCCGGTTCCTGGAGGCGGTGCTCGCCTCCGGCGTCGACATCGTCCAGCTGCGCGACAAGGGCATGGAGGCCGGCGAGGAGCTTCGCCACCTGGAGGTCTTCGCGGACGCCTGCCGCCGGCACGGAAAGCTGCTCGCGGTCAACGACCGCGCGGACGTCGCCCATGCGATCGGCAGCGATGTGCTGCACCTCGGGCAGGGCGATCTGCCGGTCCCGGCCGCCCGCGCCCTCCTCGGCGCGGACGTCCTCATAGGCCGCTCCACCCATGCCGAGTCCGAGGTGGACGCCGCGAACGCCGAGCCCGGGGTCGACTACTTCTGCACGGGCCCGTGCTGGCCCACACCCACGAAGCCGGGCCGCCACGCCCCCGGCCTCGACCTGGTCCGCTACACCGCGGCGCGCGCTCCGCAGCGCCCCTGGTTCGCGATCGGCGGGATCGACGCCGGCAATCTGGACGAGGTGCTCCAGGCGGGCGCCCGCCGGGTCGTGGTGGTCCGCGCCCTCACGGAGGCCGACGATCCGGGCGCGGCGGCCGCCGCGCTGGCCAAGCGTGTCCGCGGCTGGGACCTTGCGGACACCCCCTAGGGCCCGTCCGACGGGTCGTGGGCCGGGGCCCCGGCAGACGCCCCCGCTCGTGCTCCGGAAGAGCCGGGGCAGGGGGTCACGGGGGCGAGAATCGGACGCCCAGGCGGCCGGAAAATGTCCAATCAGTGGACACCAAGCCGACCAACCAGGCAAAACGTCGATGACGGTTGGTGTGTGCCCGACCCGTGGTTAACCTGCCGGTATGGCCCTAGGTACAGCTTCCACCAGGACTGATCGCGCACGCACCGTGCGCGAACTGCTGGCTTCCGGCAAGCAGTCATACTCGTTCGAGTTCGCCGCCCCGAAGACCGAGAAGGGTGAGCGGACCCTGTGGAACGCCATTCGTCGGATCGAGGCCGTCGCCCCGACGTTCGTCTCCGTGACATACGGCGCCGGCGGCACCTCCCGTGACGGAACGGTGCGCGCCACCGAGCGCATCGCCACCGACACCACCCTCACCCCGGTCGCCCATCTGACCGCGGTCAACCACTCGACGGCGGACCTCCGCAACATCATCGGCCAGTACGCCGACGCCGGGATCCGCAATATGCTCGCGCTGCGCGGCGACCCGCCCGGCGACCCGATGGGGGAGTGGGTCAGGCACCCCGACGGCCTCGACTACGCCGCCGACCTGGTCCGGCTGATCAAGGAGTCCGGCGACTTCTGTGTCGGCGTCGCCGCCTTCCCCGAGATGCACCCGCGCTCGGCGGACTGGGACACCGATGTCGCCCACTTCGTCGACAAGTGCCGGGCCGGCGCGGACTTCGCCATCACCCAGATGTTCTTCTACCCCGAGGACTACCTCCGGCTGCGGGACCGGGTTGCCGCGGCGGGTTGCTCGACGCCCATCATTCCGGAGATCATGCCGGTCACGAACGTCCGCCAGATCGAGCGGTTCGCCCAGCTCAGCAATGCCGCATTCCCGCCCGAGCTGGCCGAGCGCATCCTCGCCGTCAAGGACGACCCGTCGGCGGTACGCTCCATCGGGATCGAGTACGCGACGGATCTGTGTGCGCGCTTGATGGCCGAGGGCGTTCCCGGGTTGCACTTCATTACCCTGAACCACTCCACGGCGACCCTGGAAATCTACGAGAATCTGGGGCTGCACCAGCAGTCCTGATCACGGTGGCCGGCGAACGGCGGAAGTAGGGCGTATATGGGCTGGACGGTCCTCTATATCGCGTTCGGCCTGGTCGCCCTGTGGCTGCTGGGTGAGGTACTGCTCCAGTACAAGGCCCGGCTGCGCTGGCGGCTGCTCGCCTTCACCGGCTTCCTCGGCGTGGTCGTCGGCGTCATCATCCCCTCGGTGATCGTGATCGGGGTGGGCCTGGCCGCGTTCGCCGTCGGCCAGGTCAATGTGACGCTCTCCTTCAGGCGCGGCTTCACCACCGGCTGGGCGCTGGGCGGCAAGCCCGGCGCCAGCCGTCGCCGACGGGGCCGTGCGGCGGGTGCGCCCGCCGCCGAACCGACCCTGCAGGTCTCCGACTTGGAGGCCGCGGAGCCGACCGACGGCCCCGGCCGGGGCGCCGACGGGGGCCCGGACACCTTCGAGAGCACCGGCGGCTTCCAGAGCACGGGCGGCTTCCAGAGCCAGGACACCTACGCCGGGCAGGGCTCGTACGACTACCAGGCCGACGGCTATCAGGCCGACGGCGGCTACCGCGGCCAGGACCCGTACCAGGACCCGCAGGACCAGAGCGTCTTCGCCACCCAGGCCTTCCCCGCGCCGTCCTACGACGGCCCGTCCTATGGCGCCCAGCAGTACGACGGACAGGGCGACTACGCGCGGGTCGACGCCGCCACCGTGTACGCCCCGCAGCCGATGCCCGACGAGACCGGCCAGTACGGCATCTACAGCCCCGACGCCCGCACCCCGCAGCCCGGCTACAGCGGCTACGACGCCTACGGCACCGGCACCGGCGCCGACAGCGGGAGCAGCGACGGCAACGGCTATGCGTACGGCGGCGGTTACGGTCAGACCGCGGCCGGCCAGGACGGCTACGCCGACCCCTACGCGGCCTACGGAGACGGCGCCGGCCAGAGCCAGACGCCCTACGCCGACCCCTACACCGGCGCCCAGCAGTACTCCGGCGCCTACGACCCCTACGGGCAGCAGGACCCCTACGCCCAGCCGTCCTACGGCGCCCAGCAGTACGACGGGCAGGGCGGGCAGCCCGGCCAGAACGCGGACCAGGGCTACGGCGGGACACCGCCCGGCGGGGTCTGGGTCCCGCAGCAGCGCGACGGCGAACTCCCGCCCGAGCAGCCGCCCTACCCGCCGTACCAGGAGCAGGGGTACGACGGGCAGCAGTACCGCTACTGATCCGCGCGGGCCGCGCGGGGGCGCGGCGACGGCTCCTGCCGGCCACGGCCCGCCGTCGGACCCGCACCCGGCCGCCGTCGGGCCCGCACCGCTCGCCTCGGCGCCGTCACCACGCTCAGGTGGAGCCGTGCCAGTCGTCGCCGTTCACGATCAGGCCCGCGACGAGCGCACCGGACATCCCGGAGTGCGCCAGCCCGCCGCCCGGGTGCGACCAGCCCCCGACCGCGTAGAGCCCCGGTATCCGGGTGCGGTTGCCGGGCCGCAGAAAGCGCCCGTCCCGGCCGGCCAGTGCCGGGCCCGGAACCAGCGCGTCCTCCGCCGGCGGCAGCACCTCGCGCCACAGCACCCGCCCCCGCAGCCCCGGCACCGCCGCCTCGGCGACCTCCGTCAGCCGGTCCGCGGCCGCCTCGGCGGCCGCCCCCTCGAGCCGGCCGTCCGGGCCGGGCGGCGCGACGGTCGCGGTCAGCGTCACGGCCTCATGGCCGTCGTCGGGCCGGGTGGCGGCATCGTCCGGGCGCAGCACGGTCACCGTCGGCCGCGCGCAGGGCGGCCGCGGCCCGTCGCCGTCGCCGAACACACCCGCCAGCTCCGCCGCGCGGTCCGCGGCATGCACCACGGTCCGATGGACGGCACCCGCCTCGCGTGCTCCGCGCAGCGCCAGACAGACCGTGAGCCGCCCCGTCGCGCGATCACCGGGCCCGGCCTGCGGCCGTACGTCGTCCGGTCCGTACGGCTCGCGCCCGTCGAGGAGCGCCGGCAGCCGGGCCGGATCGATACCGGCGACCACGAACCCGGCCGGTGCGGTCTGCCCGTCGGCCAGCTCGACACCCGTCGCTCTGCCGTCCTTCTCGACGATCCGGGTCACCTCCGCGCCGAAGGAGAACTCCACCTTGCGCGCCAGGCAGCGCTCGTACAGCGCGTCGGCCAGCGCCCGCATACCGCCGCGCGCGTACCAGCTGCCGAAGGTCTGCTCCATGTACGGCAACACGGCGGCGCTCGCCGGGGCGCTGCGCGGGTCGAAACCGTACGCCAGCGCATGGCTCTCCAGCAGTGAGATCAGCCGGGGATCGGCCAGCTCACGGCGGGCGACCTCGGCGAGCGTGGCGGTCGTGGGGCCCTTGCCGCGCCCGAACAACCCGCGCCTGCGCACCGCCGGATACGGATCGCGGCCCAGCACCCGCCACTCCTGCCACAGCGGCTCCTCCAGGAGCGGCCGCCGGGTGGCGTCCCAGGACTCGCGGGCGCGGCCCACCAGCGCGCTCCAGCGCTCACCGGCGCCCGCGCCCAGCGCCTCGTCCAGGGCCGCCAGGACGCCGGCCCGCGAGGCGTTGGGCAGCGACACGGCCGTGCCGTCGGCGAAGACATGGCGGCTCGCGGGGTCGACCTGGGACAGCTCGACGCAGCTCTCCAGCGGCTCACGGCCGGTCTTGAGGAACAGATCGCGGTAGACGGCCGGCAGATGCAGCAGGCCCGGCCCCGTATCGAAGGAGAAGCCGTCCCGCTCCAGTCGCCGTACCGCGCCGCCGTGCGTCGCGCCGCGCTCGAACACCGCCACCTGGTGGCCCGCGACGGCCAGCCGGGCGGCGGCTGCCATCGCGCCCATCCCGGCGCCGATCACCGCAATCCGTGCCATGCCTGCGACTTTATCCGGCGCCACCGACAACGCCCGCGCCGCAGGTGCCCGAGGCGGTCCGGCCCGCAGCGGGCGGCGCTCAGCCCGCCGGCGGCACCGCCTCGCCCGCCGCCGCGGCCAGCCGCTTCTCCTCACGTCGCGCACGCCGGCGCCGCAGGAACCGGCGGATCCGCGACCAGAGCAGGACCACCAGCGCGATGCCCGCGGCCAGCAGCACCGCCGCGATGACCGCCGCGGCCACCGGATAGAAGACCGCGAACGCGATGAGGCCGGCGACGCCGAGATCCTCCAGCAGGCTCAGCACGATGTTGCTGGCCGGCTCCGGCGAGGTGTTGACCGCGATCCGCGCGCCCGCCTTGACCAGATGACTCAGCAGCGCCGTGGTGCCGCCCACCGCACCCGCCGCCAGCTCGGGCAGCGAACCGTCGTGCCCGGCCAGCAGGGCCGCCACCACGCCGCCGGAGATCGGCCGGATCACCGTGTGCACGGCGTCCCAGACCGAGTCCACGTACGGGACCTTGTCGGCGACGGCCTCGCAGACGAAGAGCACGCCGGCCACGATCAGGACATCGGGGCGCTGCAGCGCCGCGGGCACCTCGTCGGTGACGCCGGCGGTGCCGAGCAGGCCGAAGAGCAGGACGACGGCGTAGGCGTTGATCCCGCTCGCCCAGCCACTGGTGAAAACCAAGGGAAGTACGGACACGCCGGAGATCGTAGGCCCCCACTGGGGGCCGGTGCTCAGCTTTGAGTATCCGTACTCAGACGCCCAGATGAGTAGGTACGCGGATGGGCCGGAACCCGCCAAGACGGAAGAGTATGCGCCACGGAAGGGAAGCGGCGCCGCACCGCCGACACGGGGCGGCGGAGCGGCGCGGCTCCCGGACGTGACGGGGGGACACGGGGGAAGTACGGGGGGCACGGGGGCTCCACGGGGGAGCACGGGGGAAGCGCTGTCCTGGTCGGATCGGCGGGGGAACGATTCGTGCCAGGGCAGCGCACTCTTTTGTGCGGGCCCACGGGGGAGAAAGGGTGCGCGCCGTTCCTGACCACGACGGCGCGCACTTCTCTCCCGGCGCCCAGGGGACCGCCGCCCGCCCAGGGGTACGGCCTGTCGCCGCCCGCTACGAGGGAGGGCCGCTGACCCGCCCCTGGAGCAGCCGCGACAGCGCGGCGTGCACCTCGTCGATCGACCGGTCCGGCTGGTAGGACTGCCAGTCCAGGGCGGCCACCAGGACCATCCCGAACAACGCCGAGGCCGTCAGCGGGATGTCGATCTCCTCGCTCAGCTCCTCGTTGGCCACCGCCTCCCGCAGCACGTCCTCCACCACCGAGATGGCCCGCTCACGCACGACCATCAGCGTCGACTGCCAGGCCCGGTTGGTGCGCCACAGCTCGGCGACGTAGAGCTGGGTGAGCGCCGGGTAACGGGAGATGAAGTCCAGCCCGGCCCGGATCATCGCGTCCAGCGCGTCGATCCGGCTGCCGCCCCGGTCCGCCACCTCCTCGGAGGCCGCCTGCAGGGAGGTCGCCAGCAGCTCGATGCCGTGCCGCAGCAGCTCCTCGAAGAGAACGTTCTTGCTCGCGAAGTTGTAGTAGACGGTGCCCTTCGCGACGCCCGCCCGCTCGGCGATCTCGTCCACCGTGGTGGAGGAGAAGCCCTGTTCGGCGATGAGCGTGACCGCGGCCTCGAAGAGTTTGCGCCGAGTGGCGTCGCGGCGTGTAGTGGAGCTGTCCATGGAGGCGATTGTGCCGTTCCCCATAGGGTGCGTGCTCACAGGCTCAGCTCCGGGTGCAGGTCCTTCATCCGTACCACCTGGCGGCCGCGCGCCGTCAGGGACGTCAGCACCAGCGCCCCGGCGGTGAACGCCAGCAGCACCGCACTGCCCTGCCATACGGGCGCGAGATCACCGCCCGTGATCAGCCGGCGCAGCCCCTCCACGATGTAACTCATCGGCAGATACGGGTGGATGGCGCCGAAGAAGCCGGGGCTGGTCTGCACCGGGTACGTGCCGCCCGCCGAGGTCAGCTGGAGCATCAGCAGCGCCAGCACCAGGATCCGGCCGGCCGGCCCGAACTGCGCGTTGAGCCACTGCACGATCGCCGAGAAACAGGCCGTGACCAGCACCAGGAAGCCGATCGTGCCGCCCGCCCGGGCCATCTCCAGGCCCAGCGCGAAGTGCAGTACGGACATCAGAGCCGCGGTCTGCAGCACCCCCACGCCCACCACCGGCAGCCAGCCGGAGACCGCCACCCGCCAGGAGGACGCCCCCATCGCCAGCGCCCGCCGGTTGAGCGGCTGGATCAACATGTACGCCACCATGGCGCCCACCCACAGCGACAGCGGGATGAAGTACGGGGCGAATCCGGTGCCGTAGTTCGGCGCCTTGTGGGCGGAGTCCGAGGCGAGCTGCACCGGGTCGGACATGACCAGGGTGCGGGCGTCGCGGTCCTTCTTGCCGTAGTCGGGGATCTGCTTCACCCCGTCGTGCAGCCCGCCGGCCAGCTTCCGCGAGCCGTCGGAGAGCTTGAACAGCCCGCCGTCCAGGGTGTGCGCGCCGCTCTTCAGCCTGCCCACGCCCGCGTCCAGGTCGCCCATACCGGAGGCGGCCCGGCCCGTGCCGTCGTGCAGTCGGTGGGCCCCGTCGTCGAGCTTGCCCGCACCGGCGGCCAGTTGGGCGTTCCCGGCGGCCAGCTTGTGGGCGCCCGTGGCCACCTTGTGCGCGCCGTCGTTGAGGTCGTTGATCTTCTTGACCGCGGCGTCCATGTCGGCGCCGAGCGTCGGCCCGTGCGCGGCCACCTCGCTCGCCAGGTCGTGCAGGGTGGCCAGGTCCCGGTCCAGCCGGTCCAGGTTCTTCTGGTCGTGCACGTACCCGCTGATCTCCTCGGCCTTGTCCGCCGCGGCGGCCGCGTCGTCCCTGAGCTGCTTCAGCTCGTCGCAGGAGGTCTCCAGGGTGAGGCCGCTCTCACAGCGCGAGTGGTAGTACCTCGCCAGGTGGTCGGAGATCCCCCGGGAGAGCTTCGCCCCTGTGGAGGCCGCCGCCGGGAGCGCGCCCAGGTGGTCACGGACCGCCTGCGAACCGTCCGCGACGAGCTGCGCCGCCTCGCCGATCTCCTTGCCGTGCGCCCGGACGAAGGGCCCCACCTTGCGGTCGATGCGGTTGACGGTGTCGGCCAGCCGCTGGGTGCCGTCTGCCACCTGCCGAGAGCCGTCGGCCAGTTGGCGCGACCCGTCGGCCGCCGTACCGGCTCCTCGCGCCAGGTCGGAGCTGCCCTGGGAGAGCCGCCCGGCGCCCGTGTCGAGGTCGCCCAGGCCGGTGACGAGTCGGCCGCTGCCGTCCTTCGCGGTGCCCAGCCCGTCGGCCAGTTTGCCCGCGCCGTCCTTCGCCTTCCCGATGCCGTCCCGGAGGCGGCCGGCGCCGTCCGCGGCCTCCTGGGTCTTGTCGTGCAGGGTCGAGAACGAGACGAAGATCTTGTCGAAGAAGGTGCGCGACGCCTTCTTCGAGGCCGCCGCACGCACCTCGGAGAACACCGTCCGGGAGATCTGTCCGACGATGTAGTTGTTCGCGTCGTTCGTCCGCACCTTGAGGGCGCCGGTCTCCGGGTGGTCACCGGAACTGGAGGCGATCCGCCGGCTGAAGTCCTCCGGGATCGACAGCGACAGGTAGTACGTGCCGTCCTCGACGCCCCTGGCGGCCTCCTCGGCGTCCACCGGGCGCCAGTCGAAGGTGTGGCTGTCGGTCAGCCCGTCGACGATGCCGTCGCCCGCCGAGATCCGCTTCCCGCCGACGTCCGCGCCCTTGTCCGCGTTGACCAGCGCGACCGGTATCTTGTCCAGCCGTCCGTACGGGTCCCAGAAGGACCACAGGTACAGCGCGCCGTACAGCAGCGGCAGCAGCAGGAGCGCCGCCAGCGCGGCGCGCGGCAGCTTCCCCCTCCCGAACCGCTTCAGCTCAAGCGCGGCCAGCTTCGGCGAGCGCATCGGCCGCCCCCTCCTCGTCGTCCTGCTTGTCCTGTGCGGGGCTCTCGTCGGGCCCGTCCCCAGTGGCGGCCTGCTCCGGGCGGCCGCCCGTACCCACCAGCACCAGGCCCTCGCCGCCCTCGGGGGGCTCGCTGCACACCGCGAGCACCGTCGTCCCGGCCGCCGCCAGGCCGCGCAGCATCGTCCAGGCCGCCGCACGCTCGTCGTCGGACAGCTTCAGATCGGTGTCGTCGACGGCGAGCAGCCGCGGGCCGCCGATCAGCGCCAGCGCCACGGACAGCCGCAGCGCCTCCAGCCGCTCCAGGTCGCGCACGGAGGTACGGATCCCCTTGGGCAGCGTCTCCAGATCGAGGCCGGCCGCCTTGAGCGCACCGTCCACCAGCGCGCGGGCCTCGGCCCTGCGCTCCCGCCGGGGCCGCAGCAGCGCACGCAGCGAACCGCCGAACCTGCCCTGCAACAGGGCGCGTTCGCGCAGATGCTCGCCTACAGTGAGAGAGGGATCAAGCTCGGCGACACCCGGCACATGGGCGAGCGCGGACACGGACCGGACCGTGGCCATCTTCTTCGGCAACGGCAGCCCGCCGACCTCGGCGGTGCCCGCGGCCGCCTTCATCCGCCCGGTGAGCGCGAGCAGCAGACACGTACGGCCCGAGCCCGAAGGGCCCTGCACGGCGATCAGTGAGCCGGGCCCGGCAGTGATGTCGATGTCCCTGAACGCCCAACCGCGGGGGCCTTTGACCCCGAATCCCGCGGCCGTGACCGCCGCCCCGTGCGGGGTGCTGTCCACGATCCCTCCCTTGAACTGACCAGTCAGTCCAAATCACTATGCAGCATTCCACCCCCCGTTCCGCAAGGGGGTGTTGGGAATCCGCCGGGATTGCACCCGGATTGCACCGAGATTCCACCAGGGTGCGTCGACGTGCCCGGACGGACTTTTCGTGGCGAGTCGGACGGGGAGGTCGGTCGTCGGACAGGGAGGTCGGTCGGGATTCGGCCGGGAGTCGTGCCGGGCTTCGGGCGCAGTTCGGTCGGGGCTCGGGTCGGGGCACGGGTCGGGATTCCGGGCGGGGCTTCGGACGGGACTTCGGGTGGGGCTTCGGGTGGGAGCGCGCGCCGCGCGAAAACCTTCCCGTTTCCAACGAAAGGGCAGGTCAGGGGCGATTGTCAGTGGTGTACCTCACGATGGGGTCATACGGTCCGAATCAGCATTCGGTCCCAACCGGCATGCGACGACAGGAGGTTCGTCATGGCAGCTCGTCCCAACGGGGGCAGCTCCGCTGCGTACGGTCCCCCGAGCGATGTCCACCCCGTCCTGCGGCGGACCGCCGCACCACCCGCCGCCCTCGACCTGCTCGCCCAGGCCCGGCACGGCCTCGACGAAGCCCAGACCCTGGAAACCCCCAACGAGCGGTTCGCCACGGCCCATCTGGCCGCGCTGCGCACCGCGGCCGCGGTCCTCGCCGTCCGCGGCCGTCCGGAGACCACGGTACGGCGCAGGCAGCGTATCCGCAGCGCCTGGGAGGTGCTGCCCGAGGTCGCCCCCGAACTCGCGGAGTGGAGTGCCCTGTTCGCCGCCGGAGCCGCCCGCCGGGCCAAGGCCGAGGCCGGCATAGCCGGCGCGGCCAGCCGCCGCGACGCCGACGACCTCCTGCGCGATGCCGCGATGTTCCTGCGCCTGGTGGAGCGCATGCTGCTCCTCCAGCCGTCCCTGCCACCCCAGCGGGCGGGGTAAGGGAAGGGGAGGCGAGAGGAGGGGAAGGGAGGAAGAGCAGGGCCGGGGGCTGAGATCTCCGGGGGAGGCGGGGAGGGGTGGGGGCGGGGGAGGGGCCCGGGGGGAGGGGAAGAGGGAAAGTGGGCCGCCATCCTGCCCACCCTCTGCATGCGACGGCGCCCGTGGCGGTGCCCACTAGGCGACGCCGCCTCGCGATCCCCCTGCGCGACCATTCCTGCGCGTCCGCTCCTGCGCGACCGCCCGACCAGCGATCACGCCCCGCATAACGATCACGTCCCGCATAACGCTCAGGCCCCGCATGACGATCACGCCGCGCGCAATCCGTTCGGCTCTGCAATCGGCGGATGGCGTGGGACGGAATAGGGTGGTGGACGCCTAGATGTTCATGCCCCCGCCGAGGAGCCACCCGCCGTGTCTGACCCGCTGCGCCCGCGCGCATCCCTTCGTACCGCCGTGGTCTGGGACGTCCTCAAGGACGCCCTGGAGCGCCGGGTCAAGGCCGCCGGGCGCGACGCCCTGGACGTCCTCGACACCGGCGGCGGTTCCGGCAACTTCGCCGTGCCGGTCGCCCGCCTCGGCCACCGCGTCACCGTCGTCGACCCCAGCCCCAACGCCCTCTTCGCCCTGGAGCGCCGCGCCGCGGAGGCGGGCGTGGCAGACCGGGTACGCGCCGTACAGGGCGACGCCCACGGCCTGTTCGACGTCGTCGAGCGCGGCGGCTACGATGCCGTGCTCTGCCACGGCGTCCTGGAGTACGTCGACGACCCGGCCGAAGGCATCCGCAACGTCGTCGACGCGCTGCGCCCGGCCGGCACCCTCAGCCTGCTCGCGGCCGGTCTGGGCGGCGCCGTCCTCGCCCGCGCCCTCGCCGGCCACTTCACCGAAGCCCACCAGGCCCTCACCGACCCCGCCGGCCGCTGGGGCGAGGGCGACCCGATGCCCCGCCGGTTCACCGCCGACCAGCTCACCGAACTGATCGCCGCCACGGGCCTGGAGGTCGGCGCGGTGCACGGTGTGCGGGTCTTCGCCGACCTGGTCCCCGGGGTGCTGGTCGACACCGAGCCGGGCGCCATGGACGCGTTGCTGAAGCTGGAGGCGGCCGCCGCCGAGCAGCCCGCGTTCCACTCCGTGGCCACGCAGCTGCACGTCCTCGCGGAGCGCGACTGACCCGCACGGTACGGCCGGCTACCGCGTGCAGTCGGCCACAGGCCACCCGATCAGCCCCTTCGCCCCGTATGATCGGGGTACGACGTTCCGGCATGACGGACAGGCGGGTGGGGAATGCAGGCAGCATCACCACCGGCCGCTGCGGCGGCTCGGACAGTGAATTGGCGTCGAGGGGCGGGTTTCACGGGGGCGAATCCCTGCCTATCCTGAAAGGGTCGCACCCCGGTCGCCCCCCGCGACCGACGAGTAGGAGGACTCCGTGCCGCTCTCGGAGCACGAGCAGCGCATGCTCGAGCAAATGGAGCGAGCGCTGTACGCCGAAGATCCCAAGTTCGCGACAGCGCTTGAGGGAAGCGGGCTGCGTACGTACACCCGGCGACGGGTCTACCAAGCGGTCGCGGGCTTCCTGGTGGGTATCGCCCTGCTCATGGCCGGCATGGTCGCGCAGCAGATCTGGATCAGCGTGGTGGGCTTCCTCGTCATGCTCGGCTGTGCGGTGCTGGCGGTCACCGGATGGCGCAAGGCTCCCAAGCCCGGTGAGCAGCAGGCCGGTGCGGGTGCCGGAGGCGGCGCAGGTGCAGCGGCACGCCGTCAGACCAGGCAGCGACGCTCGATGATGAACCGCATCGAGGACCGCTGGCAGCGGCGCCGGGACGAGCAGCAAGGTCACTGACGACTGACACCCCCGAGGTCCGGCAGCCCAACCGGTCTGGATCTCGCCTTCTTCGTAGTGCTGTTTTTCTTTGTGGTGCTGTGGTTCTTCAGTTCTTCCTGATGCTGTGGCCGCCCGGCGGGACCGGGCGGCCACAGCGCTTTTTGTGCCGCTCACGCCGCCTGAACCCCGCCTCACCTGGCTGAGCGGCCTCGTCTGCCCGAGTGGCCTCCTCTGTGTGAGCGCAGCCTTCTGATCGCGCTCGCTGCTTCCTGTCCGATCAAGCTCGCCGCTTCTGCGTCACGCCCGCCGCCGGCGCCCGGGCCGTAGGGCGGCCAGCGCGCGCCGCGCCGAGGCGGCCGGGCGGCTGGTGCGGCACCGGAGTATCAGGGACGCCCAGCGGGCGGCGCAGGCCCACCGGAGGCGGGCCGCGGAGCGCGGGGCGAGCCGGGCGCGCAGCCGTATGCCACGTGTCGCGGCGGCCTGCAACCCGGCCCGCACGTGCTGTACGTCCGAGGCGAGGCCGGATGCCGGTTGGGGCCGTGGGGCGTACAGGACCTGCTCGACGGCGGCCGCGACGCGATGCGCGGCCGCGGCCGGCTCCGGTGGCAGTTCCCCGACGCGAATGATCCGCGCGGCCGCCTTGCGCGGCGTCAGCGACTCGTCCGGCAGGATGCCGAAGTCCCAGGCGGTGTCGAGCAGCTCCTGCCAGGCGGCGAGAACGCTCGCCGTCCCGTCCCGGCCCGGGGCGCCGCCCGCCAGCCGCCCGGAGCGGAGCCGCAGCCGCCACAGCAGCGGGATCGCGGGCAGCACCAGGACGAGCAGCGCGGCCAGCGCGATACCGGCCACCGCCCAGGGGGAGGGGCCGTCGTCGGACGGGCGGGCGCCGGACTCCGCGGGCAGTGCCGCGCATCCCGAGCCCGCACCGGACGGCTGCTCGCCGGGGCCGCACGAGGGCTCCGCCGACGGGGCGTCGGGGGAGGTCTCGGGCTTGGAGGGGGCGGGCGCCGGGTTGCCGGGGTCGGCCGTGTCCGAGGTGTCGGGGTAGGCGTAGTCCGGGATGGTGCCCCGGCTCGGGGTCGGCTCGAAGCGGGTCCAGCCGATGCCCTGGAAGTACAGCTCGGGCCAGGCGTGCGCGTCCTTGAGGCTGACCGATGTCGTGCCGTCGGGCTGTTTGGTGCCCGGGGTGAATCCGACCGCGACCCGGGAGGGGATGCCCAGCGTGCGGGCCATCGCCGCCATCGAGAACGAGAAGTGGACGCAGAAGCCTTCCTTGTCCCGCAGGAAGCGCGCTATGGCCTGGGAGCCGCTGCCGGCGCGGACGTCGGTGTGGTAACTGAACCCGCCGTAGAGCGCGAACCAGTCCTGGAGCTTGACCGCCCTGGCGTACGCGGTCGGTGCGCCCTTGGTGACCTGACGGGCGGTGGTCCGTACGACCTCGGGGAGGGAGTCCGGGACCTTGGTGTACTCGCGCAGCAGGTCCGCGGGCGGCGCCGGGGCGCCGGCCAGCTGACGGGACGTGGGCCGCACCTGAAGGCTCTCGACCTGGTACTGCAGGCCGCGGGTGTTCTGCCCGCGGTCCCCGACGAGCGTGCGGCCCTGGGGTTCGTAGCGCCAGCGGCCGGAGATGTCCACCTTGGAGGCGGGGAAGGGGAGCGGCAGCCAGTTCTGGGCGTACCACTGCGCGGTGGAGATGGAGGTGTTGATGCGGTTCAGGTCGACCGTGGGGCTGAGGCCGGTTGGTTGCGGGAGCCGCTCGGGGACGTCGGTGACCGTCCGCTCGGACGGCTTCCAGGTCGTGCCGTCGAACTGGTCGAGGGCGACGATCCGCAGATACAGATCGCGGGTGTCGGCCGCGGTGGTGCGGTAGTTGAGGACCTCTTTGTCCTCGGGTTGGTTGAGGCTGTCCTGCAGCGACACCAGGGGGTTCACCGCGGAGATCGTGCCGCCCCCGCCGCCGGGGCCGGCGCCGCTGCCGGTGCGGCCGAGCAGCCCGCCGCCGAGGGAGGGCAGCGCGGCGGGTACCACCAGCGCGATGCCCAGGACCAGGGCGCCGATCCGGTGGCCCGTACGGACCGGGGCCAGGGCGGCTCGGCCCACCCCCGCGGCGAAGCCCTGGCCGCCCGGCCGGTCCGCTCCGGCAGCCGGGCCGCCGAACACCCGGCCCCATTGGGAGAGCCGGTCGCGGCCCTCGGCCAGCAGGAGCAGCAGATAGCCGGCCGCCGCGAGCAGGAACCACAGCCAGCCCGCGCCGCCCTGGGTCAGTCCGGCCGCCACCGAGTACAGCGCGAGCAGCGGCAGCCCGGCGGGTGCGGCGCTGCGGTACGTGACCGCCAGCGCGTCGACGATCAGGCCGATCACCAGGACACCGGCGATCAGCAGCAGCCGGATGCCGGGGGTGACGGGGGCGGGGATGGCGTACCGGCCGACGTCCTGGACGCCGTTGCGCAGCAGCCGGCCGAACTCCGCGAGGGCGTCCGGGCCCGGCAGCAGCCCGAGGATCGCCTCGCTCGGGGCGAAGAGGAAGGTCAGCAGCAGGACGGCCACCAGGGCCTGGGCGCCGATGGTCAGCGGTCTGGCGAGGGGGACCCGGCGGGCCGCCGCCCCCGTGCCGGTCATGAACGCCAGCAGCAGCGCCGCCTGGAACATCCAGCCGACCGGTTCGACCAGCGGCAGCAGTGCGCAGGCGGCACACAGGGTGGCCACCGCCGCGGTCAGCGCCAGCCGCGCCCGGCCGCTCATGCCCGTACCCCGCATCGCGCGGGGCGGCCTTTGTACGCCCCGCGGTCGTGCGCCAACGCCCAGCTCCCCCTCATGTCCATCCCCCCGCCACCGTCGCCGAGCCGTGGCCCGTCTCTCCGCCCATGTCAGCCGCCCGTTCGGGCAGCGTCCCCGCACGGTCCGCCGCCGCCCGCCACAGGTCGGGGAGGGCGTCGCCGGGCGTCACCGGCAGCGCCGTCCAGCCCGCCCGCCGCAGCAGCCGCAGCCGCTCGGCCATCGGGACCTGGCCGGTGGAGAACCTGATGCCGCCGGGGCCCCGGGTCCAGGCGTCACCGTCCAGGACGAAGGCGATCGCGGCGCCGCTGCGCCGGCGCATCTGCCCGGCGACCGCGGCCTGTTCGTCGTCCAGATCGCCGAAGAAGGCGACCAGCAGTCCTTCGCTGCCGCCGCGCAGCACGTCGTACGCCGCCGAGAGCCCCTCCTGCTCGGAGTGCTCCACGACGGCGAGGGTGTCCAGCAGCAGGCCCGTGGCGTCGGCGGACGCCGTGCCGCCCGCGAAGCCGCCGTGGCCGTCGGGGCCGGGCACGGACGTGCCGGTGTCCGTCAGCAGCCGGACCGCGAAGCCGCGCTCCAGCAGATGCACCGCGGTCGACGCGGCCGCCGTCACCGCCCACTCGAAGGCAGAGTCGGGGCCGCCTCCCGGATGGGCGAGCTCGCGGGTGTCGAGCAGGACCGTGCAGCGCGCCTTCTGCGGCTGCTCCTCTCGGCGCACCATCAGCTCGCCGCGGCGCGCCGTGGACCGCCAGTGGATCCGGCGCCGGTCGTCGCCGTGCCGATAGTCGCGCGGAATGATGTCGTCGTCGCCGGCCAGCGCCAGCGAGCGGTGCAGTCCGTCGCCGTACCCGGCCGTCTCGCCGGCCAGCCGGACCGCGGGCAGCGGCTCGGTCCGGGGTACCACCGTCAGCGTGTCGGAGGCGCTGAAGGAGCGGGTCAGCTCGCACATGCCGAACGGGTCGGACAGGCGCAGCTGCAGCGGTCCCAGGGGATAGCGGCCGCGCAGGTCGGAGCGGACGCGGTAGGAGACCTCGCGGCGGCCGCCGGCCTCGACGCGGTCCAGGATGAAGCGCGGCCGGGGACCGAGGACGTAGGGCACCCGGTCCTGGAGCATCAGGACGCCCGTGGGCAGCCGGGAGATGTTCTCCATCCGCAGCCGGACCCGGGATTCGGCGGCCGCGGGCACCCGCGCGGGGGAGAGCGTACGGCTGCCGGCGACGCGGTAGCGGGTGCGGTGCAGCACCAGGACGCAGACCAGTGGCAGGGCCGCGAGCAGCAGCCCGACCCGCAGCAGATCCGCCTGCCCCAGGAGGTAGGAGCACACCGCGGCGGCCACCCCGGCGGCCAGGAACGACCTGCCCCGTGTCGTCAGCCCCCCGAGGGCCGCCCGCAGCCCGCCCCGCTCGGGCGTCCCCTCGATCCCCCCCTCGGCCATCACAACCCCCGTACGCCGGGCGGCTGCCGGCCGTGGCTCCGCCACGGCTGCGCGGAGGGGTCGGGCACCGGGACGCGCTGCAGGATCTCCAGCACGAGCTGTTCGGCCGAGCGGCGGTTCAACTGGGCCTGGGCGGTGGGCAGCAGACGATGGGCGAGCACCGGCACCGCCAGGGACTGCACATCGTCCGGCAGGGCGTAGTCCCGCCCCTGGAGCGCGGCGGAGGCCTTGGCGGCGCGCAGCAGATGCAGCGTGGCTCGCGGCGAGGCACCGAGCCGGAGCTCGGGGTGGCTGCGGGTGGCCACCACCAGGTCCACGGCGTACCGGCGGACCGTCTCGGCGACATGGACCTCGTGCACCGTGTCGATCAGCTTCAGGATCTCGTGGGCGTGCGCCACCGGCTGGAGGTCGTCGAGCGGGGAGGCGCCGCCGTGCACGTCGAGCATCCGCAGCTCGGCCGACGGGCTGGGATAGCCGATCGACACCCGCGCCATGAAGCGGTCCCGCTGCGCCTCGGGGAGCGGGTAGGTGCCTTCCATCTCCACCGGGTTCTGGGTGGCGACGACCATGAACGGGCTGGGCAGTTCGTAGGTCTGCCCGTCCATCGTGACCTGGCGCTCCTCCATGGACTCCAGGAGCGCGGACTGCGTCTTGGGAGAGGCGCGGTTGATCTCGTCGCCGATGACGATCTGGGAGAAGATCGCGCCGGGCTTGAACTCGAAGTCGCGGTGCTGCTGGTCGAAGATGCTGACGCCCGTGATGTCGGAGGGCAGCAGGTCGGGCGTGAACTGGATGCGCCGCACCGAGCAGTCGATGGAGCGGGCCAGGGCCTTGGCGAGCATGGTCTTGCCGACGCCGGGAACGTCCTCGATGAGCAGATGGCCCTCGGCGAGGAGCACGGTCAGTGCGAGCCGTACGACCTCCGGCTTGCCTTCGATGACGCTCTCCACCGACCGGTGAACGCGCTCCGCGGTGGCGGTCAGATCTCCCCCGGCGCTCGGCTTCCCCCGCACGGGCGGACCCTCAAGGCTCGCTCGTTCGTCATACGTCGTCACTCGGCCCTCCTCGGCCCTGTACCGCGGGCCGACGCCCCCTCTTGCGGACCCGGCCCCTCCCCGAACACGCGCGTCCCGCCCGGCCACCGCCGGCGCGACGTCACCTACGCATTCTTGCTGCCCGCGCGGCTCCGCGTCATGGCCTGTGGATAACTCACCACGCGATATCGGTACCTTCCCGGCGAACCGGTCCTTCCGGCTCGATCCGCGGGTCCGCCGGGAAGGTCGCGCAGGTCAGGCGCGCGGCTCGATTTCCCGCAGCAGACCCGTTGTCACATCGAACACAAAGCCGCGGACGTCGTCGGTGTGCGGCAGGAAGGGGGAGGTGCGCACCCGCTCCATGGACTGCCGGACGTCTTCGTCGAGGTCCTTGAACGCCTCGACGGCCCAGGTGGGGCGCTGTCCGACCTCGTCCGCCAGTTCGTGGCGGAAGTCCTCGGTCAGGCTGAGCAGACCGCAGCCGGTGTGGTGGATGAGGACGACGGAGCGGGTGCCGAGGGCCCGCTGGCTGATCGTCAGGGAGCGGATGATGTCGTCGGTCACCACACCGCCCGCGTTGCGGATGGTGTGGCAGTCGCCGAGCTCGAGGCCGAGGGCGGCGTGCAGGTCGAGGCGGGCGTCCATACAGGCCACCACGGCGACCTTGAGGACCGGCCGGGCGTCCATTCCGGGGTCGGTGAAGGCGGCGGCATAGCGCTGGTTGGCCTCGACGAGACGGTCGGTGACCGTGCCACCGCTACGGGCGGTGTCGTCGGCGGACTGGGGCAGCGGCTTCGACGCAGGTATGGGCATGGATTCACGGTAATGGCCACAGGCCGTTCCGGCTGCATGAGAGGCCGGGCATAGGGGGCAACATCACCCCTTGTGAGGTAATGCACAGGCCCGCCCGCACGCCCGCCATCCGGGTGAGAAGTCGTCGCGAGGCCCGCGGAAAGCCGTCGCGGGACGCGCGGAACCGGTTGATTGACCGGGGCAGCCGGTGGACTAAAGTGGCGCGAAGTGGGAGGCGTGACGCTCTCCTTGGATACCGAATTCCTCGCGTGCGCGAATCGTACGTACGGCTCGGCCTCCTCCCGCTCCCATGGTCTTCCGACGTCACTTCCCCGTCGCCGGAGGGCCACTTCCCCTTCAGAGCGGGCGGGGACCAAGCGGTACGTGCGGCATCCCCCAGCCAGCGGCCGGGGGACCCACCTGCCGCCCGGCCATCGGAAGGCGCATGAGCAGCAATACTCGCCACGTACCCGTCATGCTCCAGCGTTGCCTGGACATGCTCGCCCCCGCGCTCGCCGAGCCCGGTGCGGTCGTCGTCGACTGCACGCTCGGCCTCGGAGGGCACAGCGAGGCACTGCTCACCGCCTTCCCGGCGGCCCGCCTCGTCGCCCTCGACCGCGACCCGGCCGCCCTGAAGCTCGCCGGGGAGCGGCTGGCCCCCTACGGCGAGCGCGCCACGCTGGTGCACGCCGTCTACGACGAGCTCCCCGAGGTCCTCGACCGGCTCGGTATCCCGCGCGTCCAGGGCGTGCTGTTCGACCTCGGTGTCTCCTCCATGCAGCTCGACGAGGCCGACCGCGGCTTCGCGTACGCGCAGGACGCCCCGCTGGACATGCGGATGGACCAGACGACCGGCATCAGCGCCGCCGAGGTCCTCAACACCTACGCCCCCGGTGAGCTGGTGCGGATCCTGCGCGCCTACGGAGAGGAGAAGCAGGCCAAGCGGATCGTCGCGGCCGTCGTCCGCGAGCGCGCGAAGGAGCCGTTCACCAACAGCGCGCGGCTGGTCGAGCTGATCCGCGACGCGCTGCCGCAGGCCGCCAAGCGCACCGGCGGCAACCCCGCCAAGCGCACGTTCCAGGCGCTGCGCATCGAGGTCAACGGGGAGCTGGCGAGCGTGGAGCGGGCCATCCCGGCCGCGGTGAAGGCGCTCGCGGTCGGCGGCCGGATCGCCGTGCTGTCGTACCACTCGCTGGAGGACCGGCTGGTCAAGCACGTCTTCGCGGCCGGTGCGAGCAGCACCGCGCCGCCCGGGCTGCCGGTCGTCCCCGAGCGCTACCAGCCCCGCCTGAAGCTGCTGACCCGCGGCGCCGAGCTCCCCACGGAGGAGGAGATCGCCGAGAACCGCCGCGCCGCCCCCGCCCGGCTGCGCGGCGCGGAGCGGATCCGCGAGAACGTCGAGGACACCGCGTGAGAGGCCAGGGGCGGCCGCGGAGACAGAAACGGCTCTCCGCGCTGTTCCCCTCCTCCGCCGCCCCGCGCGGCACCGCGGCACGCACGCCCTTCGTGCTCCTGATCGTCGTCCTGCTCGGCTCCGGACTGATCACGCTGCTGCTGCTCAACTCCGCACTCAACCAAGGGTCGTTCGAGCTCGACAAGCTGGAGCGCGAGACCGGCGAGCTGACCGACGAGCAGCAGGCGCTGCAGCAGGAGGTGGACACCTCCTCCGCCCCGGACGCGCTGGAGCGCCGCGCCCGAGAGCTGGGGATGGTGCCCGGCGGCTCCCCGGTGTTCCTGCTCCCGGACGGCAGGGTGCTCGGCACACCGCACCCGGCCACGTCCCAGGGGGCGGCGCTGAGCAGCTCCGCCAAGCCCTCGGCGGCCGCGCTCCTGAGGGCGGCCGCACCGAAGGCCCCGTCCACCTCGTCCGCCCCCTCAGCTCCCTCCGCCCTGTTCGTCCCTGCGGCGCCGCCGGTCGCGGGGCCCTCGGTCGAGCCGCCGGTCCCGGTCGGCTCCGTCACGCTGGCCCCGGAGAGCACCCCGCCGGCGGCGGGCGCCCACGGCACCCCGGCCTCCGCAGCATCCCCCGCCCCCGAGGCCGCCCCCGCATCCCCGGCCTTCGCCACCCCACGCGTCCCGTTCGGCATCAGTGCCCCCACCGTCCCCACCGCGCCCGCATGGGGGGCGGCGCCCGCCCCCTCCCCGACGACCTCCGGCAGGTGAACGCGGCATGACCGAGCCCAGGGAACCCCGCCGGGTACCGCGCCCGGCCCAGCGCGGCGGTCAGGCCAAGAACCGCGCCGCCCGCCCGCCCACCGCCGGGCGCCCGCGGCCCAAGCCCGGCGCGCCCCGGCAGAGCAGCCCCAGGGCCGGCGCCGGCCGCCCCGCCCCCCGGCCGGCGCGTCCCCGCTCCGGGCCGCCGCAGCTGCGGCTGGCCAGCCCGCGCCCCCGGCTGCGGCTGGTCGCCCTCGGCCTGACGCTGGTCATGCTGGTCTTCGTCGTACGGCTCTTCCAGGTGCAGGCCGTGGACGCCGGGGCGTACGCCGCCAAGGCCAACGAGAACCGCTATGTGCCGGTCAAGCTGGCCGCCGAGCGCGGGGCGATCACCGACCGCAACGGCGTGAACCTGGCCACCACCGTGGACGCGTACGACATCACCGCCGACCCGAGCCTGCTGGCGTCCGACAAGACCAAGATCGACGACGCCCCGCGGCGGGCCGCCGCGCTGCTGGCGCCGCTCCTGGGCGAGGACGAGGCCACCCTCACCCGCAAGCTCGACCAGCCCAAGGTCCGCTACGTCCTGCTCGCCCGGCAGCGGACCCCGCAGGTCTGGAAGCGGATCAAGGACCTCCGCAAGGACCTCGACGCCAAGGCGGCCGCCGCCCCCAAGCGCGCGCCCCGCCCCAACGTGCTCGTCGGGATCTTCGCCGACAAGCACTCCAAGCGCCTCTACCCCAACAAGGACCTCGCCTCCGGCGTCCTCGGCTTCGTCAACAGCGCGGGCAAGGGCGGCGGCGGCCTGGAGGCACGCCTGGACCAGCAGCTGGCGGGCAAGGACGGCAAGTTCGTCTACGCCCAGTCCGGAGGCCGCCGGGTGCCCACCGCCGACACCCACGAGATCCCCGCCGTCCCGGGTACCGACGTCGAGCTGACCCTGGACCGCGACATCCAGTGGGCGGCCCAGAAGGCCATCGCCAAACAGGTCGCCAAGTCCGGCGCCGACCGCGGCTACGTCGTCGTCCAGGACACCCGCACCGGCGAGATCCTGGCGCTGGCCAATTCCCCCGCGTTCGACCCCAACGACATCTCCCGGGCCGACCCGGAGGCGCTGGGCAACGCCGCGCTCTCCGACGCGTTCGAACCGGGGTCCACCAGCAAGCTGATGTCGATGGCCGCCGTACTGGAGGAGGGCGTCGCCACCCCCTCCACCCGGGTCACCGTGCCCAACCGGCTGCACCGCGGCGACCGGCTCTTCGCCGACGACGTCGACCACAAGACCTGGCATCTGACGCTCAACGGCGTGCTCGCCAAGTCCAGCAACATCGGCACGATCCTGGCGACCGGCCAGCTCGGCAGGAACCAGCCCGAGGCCAACCGGGTCCTCTACTCCTACCTGCGCAAATTCGGCATCGGCAAGCCGACCGGGCTGGGCTTCCCCGGGGAGACCGCCGGCATCCTGGCCAAGCCGCAGGACTGGAACACCTCCCAGCAGTACACGATCCCCTTCGGCCAGGGACTGTCGCTCAACGCCCTGCAGGCCGCCTCCGTCTACTCCACGATCGCCAACGGCGGCGAGCGCATCGCCCCCACACTGGTCCGCGGCAGCACCGGACCCGACGGCCACTACGTCCGGGCACCCAGGCCCGTCAAGAACCGTGTGGTCAGCAAGGAGACGGCGCGCACGCTGGCCACCATGCTGGAGTCGGTGGTGGACGACGAGGAGGGCACCGGCGCGAAGGCGAAGATCGACGGCTACCGGGTCGGCGGCAAGACCGGCACGTCCAACCGGGTGGACCCCAAGACGGGCCGGTACCACGGCTACACCGCCTCCTTCGCCGGCTTCGCGCCTGCCGACAAGCCCCGGATCACGGTCTACTGCGCCGTGCAGAACCCCACCAAAGGCAGCTATTTCGGCGGCCAGGTCTGTGGTCCGATCTACCAGCAGGTCATGGCGTTCGCGCTGAAAACCCTCCAGGTCCCGCCGACCGGCGCCAAGCCCCCGCGGCTGCCGGTCACCTTCACGCCAGGCCAATGAAATCGAGGCAATCCCGCCGTGACGACGATCACCCCCGCCGGGTCCCCCGAGCCCCGAAGCCGCACCTCCACACAACCCTCACTTCGCCCCGGGCCCGATCGGCCCGGTACGCTCACCGCCGTGTCACACGCTGATCAGTCCCCGAAAGCCCCGCACGCCGAGAAGGGCGGCCCCGGCACATATCCGGGAGCGCCGCGCCCTGAACAGGTCCGCCCCACCCCCCTGGCGGACCTCGCCGAGCAGCTGGGCACCCCGATCTCCGCCGCGGGCCACGCCGGTGCCGACGCCGCGCAGTCCGTCGCCGTCACCGGGATCACCCATGACTCCCGGGCGGTCCGCCCCGGCGACGTCTACGCCGCGCTGCCCGGCGCCCGGCTGCACGGTGCCGACTTCGTCGCCCAGGCCGCCGACCTCGGAGCCGCGGCGATCCTGACCGACCCGACGGGCGCCGAGCGCGCCGCCGCGACCGGCCTGCCGGTCCTGGTCGTCGACAACCCGCGCGCACGGATGGGCGCCCTGGCCGTCTCGATCTACGGCGCGCCGGGCGAGGACCTGCTCCAGATCGGCATCACCGGCACCTCCGGCAAGACCACCACCGCCTACCTCATCGAGGGAGGCCTGCGGGCCGCGGCCGCCGGGCGCCCCGACGGGGGCCTGACGGGCCTGATCGGCACGGTGGAGACCCGTATCGGCGACGAGCGCATCAAGTCCGAGCGCACCACCCCCGAGGCCACCGACCTGCAGGCGCTGTTCGCGGTCATGCGCGAGCGCGGCGTCCGGGCCCTGGCCATGGAGGTCTCCAGCCACGCGCTGGTCCTGGGGCGGGTCGACGGCTGTGTCTTCGACGTCGCGATCTTCAACAACCTCAGCCCGGAGCACATGGAGTTCCACTCCGGCATGGAGGACTACTTCCAGGCCAAGGCCCAGCTGTTCACCAAGGCCCGCAGCCGGGCCGGGGTCGTGAACCTCGACGACGAGTACGGCCGGCGGCTGGCCGAGGGCGAGTCCGAGGTCCCGGTCACCACCTTCTCCGCCGAGGGCCACCCGGACGCGGACTGGCGGGCCTTCGACGTCGAGGTCGGCGCGCTCGGCTCGACCTTCACGGTGCACGGCCCCGACGGGCAGACCGTGCGTGCCGCGTCCCCGATCGCCGGCCCGTTCAACGTCGCCAACGCGCTCGCCGCGATCGTCTCGCTGGTCGTCGCCGGCATCGACCCGCAGACCGCGGCCGACGGCGTCGCGGCGGTGCCCGGCGTCCCCGGCCGCCTGGAGCGCGTCGACGCCGGCCAGCCGTACCTGGCGGTGGTCGACTACGCGCACAAGACCGACGCCGTCGAATCGGTCCTGCGCGCGCTGCGCAAGGTCACCGACGGCAAGCTGCACGCCGTGCTCGGCTGCGGCGGCGACCGCGACCCGCACAAGCGCGCCCCCATGGGCGCCGCGGTGGCCCGCCTCGCCGACACGGCCATCCTGACCTCCGACAACCCCCGCAACGAGGACCCGCTCGCGATCCTCGCCACCATGCTCGCGGGCGCCGCCGAGGTGCCGGTCCACGAACGCGGCACGGTACTGGTCGAGGAAGAGCGGGCCGCCGCCATCGCCGCCGCCGTCGCCCGCGCCGAGCCCGGCGACACCGTGATCGTCGCGGGCAAGGGCCATGAGCAGGGCCAGGACATCGCCGGAGTGGTCCGCTCCTTCGACGACCGTCAGGTGCTGCGCGAGGCCATCGAGGCAGCACTGAAGTCGCAGCAGTCACCGCAGCCGAACCACCGGGGATGACACACCGCCATGCGCGCACAACCCTTCCGCCGTCACCTCCCGCCCCGCACCGGGGGTGACCTGTGATCTCCTTGTCGCTCGCCGAGATCGCGAGCATCGTCGGCGGGCAGCAGCACGACATACCGGACCCCGGCCTCCAGGTCACCGGGCCCGTCGTCACCGACTCCCGCGCGGTACGCCCCGGCGGTCTGTTCGTGGCCTTCGCCGGGGAGCGCGTCGACGGCCATGACTTCGCGCAGGGCGCCGTAGAGGCGGGCGCGGTGGCCGTCCTGGCCGCCCGCCCCGTCGGCGTCCCCGCGATCGTCGTCGACGACGTGGTCGCCGCGCTCGGCGCGCTCGCCCGCGCCGTCGTCGACCGGCTGGGCACCACCGTCATCGGCCTCACCGGCTCGGCCGGCAAGACCAGCACCAAGGACCTGATCGCCCAGCTGCTGCAGCGGCACGGCCCGACGGTCTGGCCCGAGGGCAACCTCAACAACGAGATCGGGCTGCCGCTGACCGCGCTGCGCGCCGATGCCGCCACCCGGCACCTCGTCCTGGAGATGGGCGCCCGCGGCGTCGGCCACATCCGCTACCTCGCCGAGCTGACGCCGCCGAGGATCGGTGTGGTGCTCAACGTCGGCAGCGCGCACATCGGCGAGTTCGGCGGCCGCGAGAAGATCGCCGAGGCGAAGGGCGAACTCGTCGAGGCGCTGCCGGCGGCCGGTGAAGGGACCGAGGGGCCACAGGCGGGCGGGATCGCGGTGCTCAACGCCGACGATCCGTACGTCCGCGCCATGGCCGCGCGTACGAAGGCCCGTACGGTCCTGTTCGGTGAGGCCGAGGACGCCGCCGTACGTGCCGAGAATGTCCGGCTCACGGAGCTCGGACAGCCCGCCTTCACGCTTCACACACCCTCCGGGTGCAGTGATGTGACCATGCGGCTGTACGGTGAGCACCACGTGTCGAACGCGCTCGCCGCGGCCGCCGTCGCCCATGAGTTGGGCATGCCCGTAGACGAGATCGCCACCGCGCTCTCCGAAGCCGGCACGCTCTCCCGCTGGCGTATGGAGGTCACCGAGCGCGCGGACGGCGTGACGGTCGTCAACGACGCCTACAACGCGAACCCGGAGTCCATGCGAGCGGCGCTGCGAGCGCTGGTCGCGATGGGCGCAGCCGCCAAGGCGAAGGGCGGTCGGACGTGGGCGGTGCTCGGTGAGATGGCCGAGCTCGGTGAGGAGTCGCTCGCCGAACACGACGCGGTCGGGCGGCTGGTCGTCCGGCTCAACGTCAGCAAGCTCGTGGCAGTCGGCGGCAGGGAAGCGGCCTGGCTCGACATGGGCGCCAAGAACGAGGGTTCGTGGGGTGAGGAGTCGGTGCACGTGTCCGACGCGCGGGCGGCGGTCGACCTGTTGCGCAGCGAGCTGCGACCGGGAGACGTCGTGCTGGTGAAGGCGTCCAGGTCGGTGGGGCTGGAGCGGGTCGCCGCAGCTTTGCTGGACGACCAGGGCATGGTGGGCGCCGCGGGCGCTGAGGGTGGAGCCGCGACCCGATGAACTCGATGAAGCAGATCCTCTTCTCCGGAACGATCGGGCTCTTCCTGACCCTGATCGGCACCCCGCTGCTGATCAAGCTGCTGGCGAAGAAGGGGTACGGGCAGTTCATCCGCGATGACGGCCCCCGCACCCACGGCAGCAAGAAGGGCACGCCCACCATGGGCGGTATCTCCTTCATCCTGGCCACGATCATCGCCTACGCCCTGACGAAGGTGATCACCTCCAGCGATCCGACGTTCTCGGGTGTGCTGGTGCTCTTCCTCTTCGCGGGCATGGGCCTGGTCGGCTTCCTGGACGACTACATCAAGATCGTCAAGCAGCGTTCGCTGGGCCTGCGGGCCAAGGCGAAGATGGCCGGCCAGCTGATCGTGGGTATCGCCTTCGCGGTGCTCTCACTGCAGTTCGCCGACATGCGCGGGCAGACTCCGGCCTCCGACCGGCTGTCCTTCACCCAGGACTTCGGCTGGCAGATCGGCCCGGTGATCTTCGTGATCTGGGCGCTGTTCATGATCCTGGCGATGTCCAACGGCGTGAACCTCACCGACGGCCTCGACGGCCTGGCCACCGGCGCCTCGGTGATGGTCTTCGGCGCGTACACCTTCATCGGCATCTGGCAGCACCAGGAGTCCTGCGCCAACCAGATCACCGCCGGACCGGGCTGCTACGAGGTGCGTGACCCCCTCGACCTCGCGGTCGTCGCCTCCGCGCTGATGGGCGCCTGCTTCGGCTTCCTGTGGTGGAACACCTCACCCGCCAAGATCTTCATGGGCGACACCGGCTCGCTGGCCCTGGGCGGCGCGCTGGCCGGCCTGGCGATCTGCTCCCGCACGGAGCTGCTGCTCGCCCTCCTCGGCGGTCTCTTCGTCCTGATCACGATGTCCGTGGTCATCCAGGTCGGCTCCTTCAAGCTGACCGGCAAGCGGGTCTTCAGGATGGCGCCACTCCAGCACCACTTCGAACTCAAGGGGTGGTCGGAAGTCCTTGTGGTGGTCAGGTTCTGGATCATCCAGGGCATGTGCGTCATCGTGGGACTCGGCATCTTCTACGGCGGCTGGCAGGCGGCGAAGTGACCACGCACGGCCCGACCGACGACCCCGCGGGGTTCTCCGGTCTGCACATCACCGTCGCCGGCCTGGGCGTGAGCGGCGTTCCCGCCGCCCGCGCGCTGGCCGGCCTCGGCGCCCGCGTCACCGTCGTCAACAGCAGCGACGGCGACCGCGAGCGCGCGCAGGCCGCCGAACTGGAGCAGCTGGGGGTCACCGTCCGCCTCGGCGACGGCGACACCCTCCCCGAGGGCACGGAACTGGTCGTCACCACCCCGGGCTGGAAGCCGACCAGCCCGCTCTTCCTCGCGGCCGAGAAGGCCGGCATCGAGGTGTGGGGCGATGTCGAGCTCGCCTGGCGGCTGCGCGGCCCGGACGCCGCCCCGTGGCTGGCCGTCACCGGCACCAACGGCAAGACCACCACCGTCCAGATGCTGGCCTCGATCCTGGAGGCGGCCGGTCTGCGGACCGCCGCCGTCGGCAACATCGGGGTCCCGCTCGTCGACGTGGTGCTCGGCGAGGGGCAGCAGAAGGACACGTCGTACGACGTGCTCGCGGTCGAGCTCTCCAGCTACCAGCTGCACTGGGCCCCCTCGGTACGGGCGCACTCCGCGGTCGTCCTCAACCTCGCCCCCGACCATCTGGACTGGCACGGCTCCATGGAGGCCTACGCCGCCGACAAGGGCCGGATCTACGAGGGCAACACCGTCGCCTGCGTCTACAACGTCGCCGACCCGGCGACCGAGGACCTGGTCCGGGCGGCCGACGTCGAGGAGGGCTGCCGCGCGATCGGCTTCACCCTCGGCACCCCCGGCCCCTCCCAACTCGGTGTCGTCGAGGGCATCCTCGTCGACCGCGCCTTCGTCGAGAACCGGCACCAGCAGGCCCAGGAGCTCGCCGAGGTCGCCGACGTCCGGCCCGCGGCGCCCCACAACATCGCCAACGCCCTCGCCGCGGCGGCGCTGGCCAGGGCCTTCGGCGTCGCCCCCGCCGCGGTACGCGACGGACTGCGCGCCTTTCACCCGGACGCGCACCGCATCGAGCACATCGCGGACGTCGACGGCGTCGCCTACATCGACGACTCCAAGGCCACCAACACCCACGCCGCCGAGGCGTCGTTGGCGGCGTACGAGCACATCGTGTGGATCGCCGGTGGGCTCGCCAAGGGCGCGACCTTCGACGAGCTGGTCCACAAGTCCGCGGCCCGGCTGCGCGGGGTGGTGCTGATCGGCGCCGATCGGGCGCTGATTCGCGAAGCCCTGGCGCGACACGCCCCCGATGTCCCGGTGGTCGACCTCGACCGGACCGACACTGGGGCGATGCCTCAGGCGGTCCGGGAAGCGACCCGTCTGGCCGCGCCCGGCGACACCGTCCTGCTGGCTCCGGCCTGTGCCTCGATGGACATGTTCGTCAACTACAACAAGCGGGGCGAGGCCTTCGCCGAAGCGGTCCGCGAGCTGACCGCGGGGGACCGGTAGACCCTTTCTCCCCGCTGCCGCCGGACCGGCGGCGAGCGCACCCGTGGAGGGGACGAGGATGACGGCCCGATCGGCGAAGGCGGCAGCGGCGCGCCGGCCCCGCCGGACCACGCCGGTGCGCCCGCCGCGGGGCGGCCGTCCGCCGGGCGGCCCGCGGGGGCTCCACGCCCGGTTGAGACGGGCCTGGGACCGTCCGCTGACCGCGTACTACCTCATCCTGGGCGGCAGCCTGCTGATCACCGTCCTGGGGCTGGTGATGGTCTACTCGGCGTCCCAGATCAAGGCGCTGCAGTCCGGTCTGGCCCCGACGTTCTTCTTTCGCAAACAGCTGCTCGCGGCCGTCCTCGGCAGCGGGCTGCTGGTGCTCGCCGCCCGGCTCTCGGTACGGGTGCACCGCATGCTGGCCTATCCGCTGCTGGCCGGCTCGGTGTTCTTGATGTGTCTGGTGCAGATTCCGGACATAGGGGTCGCGGTCAACGGCAACCAGAACTGGATCAGCCTCGGCGGGCCTTTCCAGATGCAACCGAGCGAGTTCGGCAAGCTCGCGCTGGTCCTGTGGGGCGCCGACCTGCTCGCCCGCAAACAGGACCGGAGGCTGCTGACGCAGTGGAAGCATCTGCTGGTGCCGCTGATCCCGGTGACCTTCCTGGTGCTCGGGCTGATCATGCTCGGCGGCGACATGGGCACAGCGATCATTCTCACGGCGATCCTCTTCGGGCTGCTGTGGCTGGCCGGGGCGCCGACCCGGCTGTTCGTGGGGGTGCTGGGCGCCGCCTCGGTGATCGGTGCGTTGCTGATCATGACGAGCGCCAACCGGATGTCCCGGCTGGCCTGCATCGGAGCGACCGATCCGGGGCCCGGTGATCAGTGCTGGCAGGCCGTGCACGGGATCTACGCTCTCGCCTCCGGCGGATTCTTCGGTTCCGGGCTCGGCGCGAGTATGGAAAAATGGGGTGAACTCCCTGAACCGCACACCGACTTCATCTTCGCCATCACCGGGGAGGAACTGGGTCTGGCGGGGACGCTGTCGGTGCTCGCCCTCTTCGCGGCTCTAGGCTATGCGGGTATCCGCGTGGCCGGACGCACGGAGGACCCCTTCGTACGGTACGCCGCGGGAGGCGTGACCACCTGGATCACGGCCCAGGCCGTGATCAACGTCGGTGCGGTGCTCGGCCTGCTGCCGATCGCCGGTGTCCCGCTCCCGCTGTTCTCCTACGGAGGCTCCGCCCTGCTGCCCACGATGTTCGCCATCGGGCTGCTGATCGCCTTCGCGCGTGACGAGCCCGCTGCACGGGCGGCCCTGGCCATGCGGCAGCCGGTCTTCGGCAGGAGACCGGCTGGGGTGAGATGGAAGACGATGAGACGGCGCGTCAAGAAGCGGCCGTCCGGAGAGCGGTGAATTTCGGTGCATGTCGTACTCGCCGGTGGGGGGACCGCCGGCCACATCGAGCCCGCGCTCGCCCTCGCGGACGCACTGCGGAGGCAGGACCCCACCGTGGGGATCACGGCACTCGGCACGGAGAAGGGGCTGGAGACCCGGCTCGTCCCGGAGCGCGGCTATGAGCTGGGCCTCATCCCGGCCGTACCGCTGCCGCGCAAGCCCACCCCTGAGCTGATCACCGTCCCCGGGCGGCTGCGCGGCACGATCAAGGCCGCCGAGCAGATCCTGGAGCGCACGAAGGCGGACTGCGTGGTCGGCTTCGGCGGCTACGTGGCGCTGCCCGGCTATCTGGCCGCCAAGCGGCTCGGTGTGCCGATCATCGTCCACGAGGCCAACGCCCGCCCCGGCCTGGCCAACAAGATCGGCTCGCGGTACGCCAAGTTCGTCGCCGTCAGCACCCCGGACAGCAAGCTGCGCGGTGCCCGCTACGTCGGCATTCCGCTCCGCCGCACCATCGCCACCCTGGACCGCGCCGCGGTCCGCCCCGAGGCGCGGGCCGCCTTCGGCCTCGACCCCAACCTCCCGACGCTCCTGGTGTCCGGCGGATCCCAGGGCGCCCGCCGGCTGAACGAAGTCATCCAGGCCGCCGTTCCGGCCCTGCAGCGCGCGGGCATCCAGGTCCTGCACGCGGTCGGCCCGAAGAACGAATTGCCGCATGTGGACAACATGCCGGGGATGCCCCCCTATGTCCCGGTACCGTACGTGGACCGGATGGATCTCGCGTACGCCGCGGCCGACATGATGCTCTGCCGCGCGGGCGCGATGACCGTCGCCGAGTTGTCCGCCGTCGGGCTCCCGGCCGCGTTCGTCCCGCTGCCCATCGGCAACGGCGAGCAGCGGCTCAACGCCCAGCCGCTGGTCAACGCCGGCGGGGGCCTGCTGGTCGACGACGCCCAGCTGACCCCGGACTGGGTGCAGAGCAGCGTGCTCCCGGTTCTGGCCGATCCGCACCGGCTGTACGAGATGTCCCGCGCGGCCTCCGAGTTCGGCCGCCGGGACGCCGACGAGCTGCTGGTCGGCATGGTCTACGAGGCGATCGCGCAGCACAACAAGTAGTGCACTAGGGAAGGCAGGGAGCGTGGCCGGACCGACAACCGCCCGGCGCGGCGAGAAGAAGTCACCGTCCGGCCCGCCCTCCGCCCCGGAGGCGCACGGACGCAGATTCCGTTGGGTGCGCGTCCCGTTTCGCGCGCCGGGCCGCCGCGGTCTGATCATCATCACGGTTCTCGCGGTGCTGCTCGGCGCGTTCGGTGTCTGGGCGCTGTACGCATCGAGCTGGCTGCGGGTGGAGCGCGTGCGGGCCGCCGGCACCGCGGTCCTGACCCCGCGTGAGGTCGTCGCCGCGGCCCGCACTCCGATGAACACACCGCTGATTTCGGTGGATACGGACGCAATCGCCCGCCGGCTGCGCGCGCGGCTGCCGCGCATCAAGACGGTTGACGTCGAACGGTCCTGGCCGCACACGATCGGTCTGAAGGTGACGGAAAGGACGCCGGAACTGCTGATGCCGACGGGCGGAAAGTTTGCCGAAGTGGACGCCGAGGGCGTCCGGTTCGCCACCGTCGGCGCCGCCCCCGAGGGCGTTCCGCTTCTGGAAATGGCCGCTTCCGACTCCCCGAGTCTGCGCCAGTTCGGAATCGACCGGTTGCGGCGTGCCGCGGTCCAGGTCGCTCAGGATCTGCCCCCGGCCGTACGCAAGAACCTCCGCAAGGTTCGCGTACGGTCCTATGACGCCATCACCCTCCACCTTTCCGGTGACCGGACGGTCGCCTGGGGCAGCCGCGAACAGGGCGCCGAAAAGGCGAAGGTGCTGACCGCGCTGCTGAAAGCGGCACGTGACGCGCGCCACTTCGACGTCTCGGTCCCCAGCGCCCCTGCGGTAGCGGGGAGTTGACGTACTCAGCCGCAGGCCAGCACCCTGGATGGCTACGACTATGGGTGATCACATAGGGTGAAAAGAAAAACGGGAGGTTCGGCGTGTTCGTTGAACGGGCGCGCCTTGTCGACTTAGTGTCTCGTTCCAAAGGGACTATGGAACCAAGGAACACAGGCACAGGTAACCCTAAACTTCAACGTTAGGGTTCGGGTCGGCGATACGAACCGCCCCAATCGGCATCAGTCGGCGTCCACACGCACGTGCGGCGACGACACGTAACTCGAGGCGAGAGGCCTTCGACGTGGCAGCACCGCAGAACTACCTCGCAGTCATCAAGGTCGTCGGCATCGGCGGCGGTGGCGTGAACGCCATCAACCGGATGATCGAGGTCGGGCTCAAGGGCGTCGAGTTCATCGCGATCAACACCGATGCGCAGGCGCTGCTGATGAGCGACGCCGACGTCAAGCTCGACGTCGGCCGCGAAATGACCCGCGGCCTCGGCGCCGGCGCCAACCCGGATGTGGGGCGCAAGGCGGCCGAGGACCACCGCGAGGAGATCGAGGAGGTCCTCAAGGGGGCCGACATGGTCTTCGTGACCGCGGGTGAGGGTGGTGGCACCGGCACCGGCGGCGCACCCGTCGTCGCCAACATCGCGCGCTCGCTGGGCGCCCTGACGATCGGTGTGGTCACCCGGCCGTTCACCTTCGAGGGCCGCCGTCGCGCCAACCAGGCCGAGGACGGCATCGCCCAGCTGCGCGAAGAGGTCGACACCCTCATCGTGATTCCCAATGACCGACTGCTGTCCATCTCGGACCGCCAGGTGAGCGTGCTCGACGCGTTCAAGTCCGCGGACCAGGTGCTGCTGTCGGGTGTCCAGGGCATCACCGACCTGATCACCACCCCGGGTCTGATCAACCTCGACTTCGCGGACGTCAAGTCCGTGATGTCGGAGGCCGGCTCGGCCCTCATGGGCATCGGCTCGGCGCGCGGCGACGACCGCGCGGTGGCCGCCGCGGAGATGGCGATCTCCTCGCCGCTCCTGGAGGCCTCCATCGACGGCGCCCGCGGGGTGCTGCTGTCCATCTCCGGCGGCTCCGACCTCGGTCTCTTCGAGATCAACGAGGCCGCGCAGCTGGTCAGCGAGGCGGCGCACCCGGAAGCCAACATCATCTTCGGTGCGGTCATCGACGACGCGCTGGGCGACGAGGTCCGGGTGACGGTCATCGCCGCGGGCTTCGACGGCGGTCAGCCGCCGGCCCGCCGCGATGCGCAGGCCGCCCTGTCGACCCCGAAGCGCGAGGAGCCGACCCCGGCCCCGAGCCGTCCGGCCGCCCCGCCGGAGCCGCGTACGCCGTCGTCGTTCGGCGGCCTGGGTTCGGTGCCGGTACGGGACGAGGAGCCGGCGCCCGCCGAGTCCTCCTCCTCGCTGGGCGAGGTCGCCTCGCCCCCGGCGGGTGGCCCGCAGGTTCCCCCGGCTCGTCCGTCGTACTCCGACTCGGCCGAGGAACTGGACGTTCCCGACTTTCTGAAGTGACGTAAAGCACCGAAGTGATAGGGCAACAGCACCACGAGAGCGGCGCGCACTTCGCCTTCACCGACAGGTGGGGCGGGGTGAGCGCCGCTCCGTATGAGCAGCTCAACCTGGGCGGCGCGGTCGGCGACGACCCGCGGGCCGTCCGCGCCAACCGTGCGCGCGCGGCACGGGAACTCGGCCTCGACCCGGCCGCGGTGGTCTGGATGAACCAGGTCCACGGCCGGGACGTCGCCGTCGTCGACGGGCCCTGGCGCGACGCCGATGTCCCGTGTGTGGACGCGGTGGTCACCACCCGCCGGGGTCTCGCGCTCGCCGTACTGACCGCCGACTGCACCCCGGTGCTGCTGGCCGACCCGGTCGCCGGGATCGCGGGGGCCGCGCACGCCGGCCGGCCCGGCCTGGTGGCCGGGGTGGTCCCGGCGGTCGTCGGGGCGATGGTGGAACTGGGCGCGGCGCCGGAGCGGATCCTCGCCCGCACCGGACCCGCGATCTGCGGGCGGTGCTACGAGGTGCCCGCGGAGATGCGCTCCGAGGTCGCGGCGGTGGTGCCCCAGGCGCATGCGACGACCAGTTGGGGAACCCCCGCGGTGGATGTCACCGCGGGCGTGCGGGCCCAACTCGCCGCGGCGGGCGTGGCGGTGCGTGAGGATTCCCACATCTGCACGCGGGAGTCCGCGGACCACTTCTCTTATCGGCGCGACCGTACGACCGGGCGGCTCGCGAGCTATGTGTGGCTGGGGGAGCTCCCCGGCCGGGGGCCGGGGGAGGCCGAGCTGTGACGGACGACCGCAAGACGCAACTGGCCGACAACCTGGCCCGGGTGGAAAATCGTATCTCCGCCGCCTGCGCCAAGGCCGGACGGCCGCGCGACGAGGTGACCCTGATCGTGGTCACCAAGACCTACCCCGCGAGCGACGTCCGACTGCTCGCGGAGCTGGGGGTGCGCCAGGTCGCGGAGAACCGCGATCAGGAGGCCGCGGGCAAGGCCGCTGAATGCAGTGATTTGCCCCTTACTTGGCACTTCGTGGGGCAACTGCAGACCAACAAGGTGCGGTCTGTGGCTGGTTATGCCGGAATTGTTCAGTCGGTCGACCGGGCACGGCTGGTCACCGCGCTCTCCAAGGAAGCGGTCCGCGCCGAGCGCGAGCTGGGGTGCCTCGTCCAGGTGGCACTTGACGCGGAGTCGGGGGAGCGGGGTACCCGCGGCGGGGTGGCGCCGGACGGTGTGGCGGCGCTCGCGGAGGCGATCGCCGGGGCCCAAGGGCTGCGTCTGGACGGTGTGATGACCGTTGCGCCGCTGGCCGGGCCCTATGCCGGCCGGCAACTCGCCGCATTCGAACGACTCATGGAAATCTCAACCGACCTGCGCGCCACCCATCCTGCTGCCAACATGGTGTCAGCAGGCATGAGCGCGGACCTCGAGGACGCCGTGGCGGCCGGAGCGACACATGTGCGCGTCGGCACTGCGGTACTCGGAGTCCGACCACGGCTCGGGTAACGTCGCCAAGCAAGTCGGACCACAGCACAAAATATGGTCATTCCCGCAGAAAGCGGGAGGCCCGCGTGGATCCAAGGCACCCGGTGACGGAGCCGATCCACCACAGAGCGGAGGACGCAGAGAATGGCCGGCGCGATGCGCAAGATGGCGGTCTACCTCGGCCTCGTGGAGGACGATGGGTACGACGGCCGGGGGTTCGACCCCGACGACGAGTTCGAGCCCGAGCTTGACCCGGAGCCTGATCGGGGGCGGCGTCAACAGCACCAAGTGCAGCCCGAAACACGGCCGGAACGGGACGAACCCGTCCGTGCCGTGACGCCTCCGGCGCAACGCGAACCTGCCCCGCTCGCCGCGGAAAGCGGACGACCCGCGCGAATCGCACCCGTGGCATCCATCACACCCGACCGCCCGAATCTGGAGAAGAACGCACCGGTGATCATGCCCAAGGTTGTGTCCGAGCGGGAGCCGTACCGCATCACCACACTCCACCCCCGGACCTACAACGAAGCCCGTACCATCGGGGAACACTTCCGCGAGGGCACTCCGGTGATCATGAATCTCACGGAGATGGACGACACTGATGCGAAGCGACTTGTCGACTTTGCGGCCGGTTTGGTGTTTGGTCTTCACGGGAGCATCGAGCGGGTGACGCAGAAGGTGTTCCTGTTGTCGCCTGCTAACGTCGATGTCACGGCGGAGGACAAGGCCCGCATCGCAGAGGGCGGGTTCTTCAACCAGAGCTGAGACGCAACACCGGGCACACCAGGGCCGTAAGGTCAGCACAGAGCAAGCAAGGGGAGAGGGACGCGCGAGATGAGTGTCGCTGGTCAGGTGATCTATATCGCGCTGTACTGCTTCCTGATCGTGTTGATCTTCCGGCTGGTGATGGACTATGTCTTCCAGTTCGCCCGTTCATGGCAACCGGGCAAGGCGATGGTGGTCGTTCTTGAGGCCGCCTACACTGTCACTGATCCGCCACTCAAGCTTCTGCGGCGGGTAATTCCGCCGCTGCGTCTCGGGGGCGTGGCGCTCGACCTGTCCTTCTTCGTATTGATGATCATCGTATACATCCTGATCACCGTCGTGAGGTCGGTGTTGTTGGTGTGAACGATACGGTCTTGCCGATTGCCGACGACTACGTTGAGGTGAAGTAGAGATGCCGTTGACCCCCGAGGACGTGCGGAACAAGCAGTTCACGACCGTCCGCCTCCGAGAAGGCTATGACGAGGACGAGGTCGATGCCTTCCTCGACGAGGTTGAAGCAGAACTGACCAGGCTGCTCCGGGAGAACGAGGACCTGCGCGCCAAGCTGGCCGCGGCCACCCGCGCTGCGGCGCAGAACCAGCAGCAGGGGCTGCGCAAGGGACCCGACCAGCAGCAGGAGCAGCAGCAGCGTCCCGGGGCTCCCGTGCCCGCCGCCATATCCGGTCCGCAGCCGGTGCCGCCGCAGCAGCAGGGGATGGGTGGCCCGCCCCAACTGCCCGGTGGTGCACCTCAGCTGCCGCCCGGTCCCGGTGGCCACGGCCCGCAGGGTCCGCACGGACCCGGCCCGATGGGCCCCGGCGGTCCCATGGGTGGCCCGATGGGCGGCCCCGGTGGACCGCAGCTGCCGCAGGCCCAGCAGGGTGGCCCCGGCGGTGACAGCGCCGCGCGGGTGCTGTCGCTGGCGCAGCAGACCGCCGACCAGGCGATCGCGGAGGCCCGTTCCGAGGCCAACAAGATCGTCGGCGAGGCGCGCAGCCGCGCCGAGGGCCTGGAGCGGGACGCCCGCGCCAAGGCCGATGCGCTGGAGCGGGACGCGCAGGAGAAGCACCGCGTGGCGATGGGTTCGCTGGAGTCGGCCCGCGCGACGCTGGAGCGCAAGGTCGAGGACCTGCGCGGCTTCGAGCGCGAGTACCGTACGCGTCTGAAGTCCTACCTGGAGAGCCAGCTGCGTCAGCTGGAGAACCAGGCGGACGACTCGCTGGCTCCGCCGCGGACCCCGGCGGCCGCCTCGCTGCCGCCGTCGCCCTCGATGGCGTCGGCCGGTGCGGGCACCATGGGCGGCAACCACACCATGGGCGGCGGCCAGTCGATGGGCGGCAACCACTCCATGGCCGGGCAGTCCAGCGGCGGTCCGTCCTACGGCGGTCAGCAGCAGATGTCGCCGGCGATGACCCAGCCGATGGCTCCGGTGCGGCCGCAGAGCCCGCAGCCGATGCAGCAGACGCCGTCGCCGATGAGGGGTTTCCTCATCGACGAGGACGACAACTGACGCCCGCCTAGCGCGTAGCGTCGGCAATCAGGGCCGGGGCCCGAGGGAGTCCCTCGGGGCCCCGCCCCTTTTTCCTCCCGGTTCGCCGAATCCGGGCCAACTCTCCTTCCCCCACCGGTCCCCCCCCCTTTGTCCCACTTTTCC